>DAOPXQ010000250.1:0-3694 GCA_035352395.1 Treponemataceae bacterium
AATATGGGTAAAGAGATATCACTGTATTCAATTGATTCACTGTTTGCCAGTTTAGGTGTGGGTAAAGAAACGTATCAAAATTACATAGAGAAGAATTACATAAGCGCGCTTGGCTATAATTCGTATATAAAGTCCCAAGCTAACCAAAAATGGGCGCGGCAAATTTACGACAAAGCCTACACCCCTGATGAACGATCTAGGATCCAAACCAATACGGATTTATTGCAGACGATTATGAGTCAGGGAATTGATTACAGTGAGGTTGTGCCCGGTGCGGTACAGACTACATCCTTTGGAGAAGATGTCAATGTCAGTCTGGTAACATCTAGCGTCGCCGGTGCCGTATCTTTTTTTGAAGAACATACCGGAGTGGATTATGGATCAGGCGGCACGGGCGTTTATACACCGGCCGGATTCTGGCAGGTATTAAAGACCGAAGATCATAAAGTAATTCTTCAATTGTATGGTACCGATACCAAAATGAGGATTATGCATCTTGATCCGGCAAAAGTTGATGATCTTGCGTTGGGGAAGATTATTGGTTCTGCCAATGGAAATATTAAAATCATCGATTACCCCACAGCAAGTTTTGGTAGCGGAAGCGGGGCTCATACCCATGTAGACTTTACACGCAGCTTTCCTGGTGCTACTTCGTACTACAGATCGTTTGTTAGTCCAGTCAACTGGTCGAATGGTAGTCAGTTGGAGTATCAGTATATTTATTATGGAGCCAACATGAATCCGTTAGCTGGCTATCCCAAGAACTTCTATAGATATTAAGAGAGGTGGTTGTATGAAACGATTTATTGTGATGTTTTTTACTCTTCTTTTTGTGGCAAGTCTTTTCGGCGATGGGAAATACAAGGAGGAAGACTTTGTTGGTTTATGGTATTTTATTGATGGTGACGAGCATATCGACGCTAATCAATGGGTGACGATTGAAAAGACGAAGAGCGGTTTGCAAGTTCGTTATAATGATGGAAAGTGTTTGTACTCTGGTGTGTTGGAGCTAATGACGGACGGTAGAAACTTGAAAGGCGTGTTGACCGGTCTTGGCGGTGTTGTGATAGGAAAAGTTCGATCATTATCAGAAATTGAGAATAATGGGATTTATCTTGATCTTTCTGGCGGACCTGATGACATCCTTTTAGGAGACTTTCAGAGAAAAGAAGTCCTTGAAAAACTGATTGGAAAGAAACTTCCGGCAACGAAGTAGTAATCCAGTCTGTTGCGGTGCCTGGCTCGATTATTGGTAATTTCAGGACTAGTAAAAAAAAGTACGGCAACGGCTTTATTTTACTTTGACAGCGTCTCTAGTCGCGGATATGATTGGGTAGTCGACGAACCCTAGTTCGGACGAAACCAAAATTGAGGAGAGAATCTTGAAAAGAGCGATTATCGTGTTTGTTGCCGCTATGCTTGCAGTTTCTATGCCCGTTTTCTCGGAAGGAAAGGGGAGTATGGTTGCCCTTGCCAAGGAAAATTCCGGAAAGACTATCGCGGTCGTTTCCCTTTCGGCGAATAAATGGGGAAATGGCCTTAAGGGATGGGATGAGGCAAATGCCACTGATCTTATGTCGACGAATCTCAACAAGATGTTGGCGATTATCGAGGCAAACCTGGCTTCTGAATGGAAAGTCGTCAAAGTCGAGACTTTTATCGATAAGGAAGACTTTCAGGCGCTTGCCGGGGATATAGGTGAGGTCGGCGTTCCCACTTTGAAGGGAAAGAAATTGCCCCTCTTCGGGAAAGACCGAAAACAGCTCATCAAAGCCACGATTGCCCCTGAGACCGCCAAGAAAATCGCGGCTATTACCGGTACTGATTATGTCGTAATTTGTTACTCGGAATGGTCGGTCGCGGTCGGTAGAATGGTACCGACGTGCAAGGCCCTTACGAAGAGCGTGATGAGCGTTTACGCGAAAGACGGAGCGCAAGTGTTTACGGCGCGCAGTGATAAGATGGGAACGAGAACGCTTGGCGCGATGAATAGGGTAACGGTTAGCGAAAATACCATCGACCAATGGGTGATGGCCTATCTTGATGGGCTTACCGAAATTCTATCCAAGTAACGAATCCGATCGTCGGCAAACGAACCACTGTTTAATCATATCGCGTTCGTGTTATAATCACGGGCTAATATGAAAGCAAGGATTTTGCTCGTCGACGATCATAGTATGTTCCGCGAGGGACTTGGCGCGCTTATCGGCGCGCGATCGGATATGGAGCTTGTCGGCGGCGCGACAAACGGAAAGGACGCGATTCGCCTTGTGAGCGAGCTCGCGCCGGACTTCGTGGTCATGGACGTTTCCATGCCCGAGATGAACGGGATCGAGACGACGCGAATGATACGCTCGTCGTTCCCGAACGTGCGCGTAATCGGGCTTTCGGCCCATAGGGAACATCACGTTATAGTGGATATGCTAAGCGCCGGGGCGAGCGGTTACGTTTTGAAGGAAAGCCCGTTTGCCGAGCTTATCGACGCGATTCAATCGCTCGAGCGAACCGCCGTGTTCGTCAGTCCCGCGGCATCCGGGCCGCTCATCATGGAGTTGCTCCATGGAAACGTGCGTCGGTGCGAGTCCGCGTTTTCGATACTCACGAGCCGCGAGCTAGAGATACTTCAGTCGATCGCCGAGGGGAAAACCACGAAGGAAATCGCGTCGGGCCTTTCGATCAGCGTTAAGACGGTCGAGACGCATCGCGCGCAGCTTATGGACAAACTCGATATCCATAGCGTGGCTGAATTGGTTAAATACGCGATACGGGAAGAGATCACCGAGGCATGACGCCTTCGATGGGCTCTTCCCGTAATTACGAAAAACGATTACTTCTTGGATCCGTTCTTCTGCGCGTCCTTGGCGGGTGCCTTCGGAGCCTGGGTGGGAGCCTGGGTCGGGGTGGATCCCGCGTTCTTGCCGTTCTTTGCCTTGTTGTCGTTCATGTCTCTTTCTCCTTATGATGAAAGCTTTTGGCCGTTTGGGGCCGTATCCATGTACGAATAGACAATACTCGCATGGTATGCTTTCACCAATGGGAAAAAGCCTGATATTTAGCCTCGAAAAACCCTATGCGCCGCGCGTTCACGATGGCCGAGACTGCCCCCCGGATTCTCCCTCGTTAATCTTGAAGTACGAGATGACGTCGAGCGTTCTGGTCGCCTGATGCGAGAGCGTGTCCGAGGTCGTCGTAAGCTTTTCCGCCGATTGCGCGTTTTGCTGAACGACCTTGTCGAGCTGCAAAAGCGCCGAGTTGATCTGCGTGGCGCCCATGTCCTGCTCTTTGCTCGACGCGACGATCTCCTGCACGAGGTCGGCCGTTTTCTTGATGTCGGGCACGATCGCCGCGATGATTTTGCTCGCCTTCTCGGACGCCTCGACGGTCGTCGACGAGAGCGCGTTGATCTCGCTGGCGGCGTCCTTACTGCGTTCCGCGAGCTTACGAACCTCGCTCGCGACGACGGCGAATCCCTTTCCCGCCTCGCCCGCGCGCGCAGCCTCGATGGCCGCGTTCAGGGCCAATAGATTCGTCTGGTTCGCGATGGTCTCGATGATCGATATCTTATCGGCGATGTCCTTGATCGACCGGGTCGATTCCTCGACGATCTGTCCGCCGCGCTCCGCTTCGTTCGCGACCTGTATCGCGATCTTCTCGGTCTGCGCGGCGTTGTCCGCCGTCTGCTTAATGTTCGCGG
>DAOPXQ010000251.1:0-3690 GCA_035352395.1 Treponemataceae bacterium
TGTTTGCGCATTTTACCCGAAAGGTGCGCGAGAATCACGTGCCCGTTCTGCAGCTCAACCCTGAACATGGTATTCGGGAGCGATTCCTTCACGATCCCCTCGACTTCTATAGCTTCTTCCTTCGCCACGGTTCCTCCAGAAAATGATACAAAAACAAGCAGAAATAATTTGATTTTTGCTGATTTCGTTCGTATAATTCTAGGGTCTATCATTATCTTTGTCAACTGGAGTGTCGTTTATGGAAAAAGATTTCACCGATAAGATGAAACAGTCGCTTATAAACCTGAAAAGGGAAATCATAGAGACCCTGATCGCGAACAACGAGGACTTTCGCGACATCGTCGAGGGGCTCGACCCCAAAGACTTCGCGGACATCGCCTCGGACGACATGGACCGTAAGATGCTCGAGACCATCGGCTCCAAGGACATGAAGCGCATGAAACTCATCGACTCGGCGATCACCCGCATCGAGCAGGGCAAATACGGCCTATGCATGAAGTGCGGGAAAAAAATCCCCAAAGAGCGCCTCGAGGCGATCCCCTACGCCCTCATGTGCATCGAGTGCCAGACCGCCGACGAGCGGCGGAATCGCTAGGAGGGGGAACGCCCTCGCTCCGTCGCGTCGCGCGTCAAACGAATCGTTGCCGCGCCGCGCCTCTCCGCTCCCCCTGCCTCCAAAGGACATGCCACCCTCGCCGGGTGGCATGCCGCTTTTCCGGCACCCCCTCGTCCTTCCGTTCGGCTATTCCTCCCCGCCTGAGACCGACCTCACGACGCGGAACCCGATGTTGTGGCTGATATCGATTGAATGATTGTTTATGACGTCTTCGAGGTCTTGCTTAGCGAAGGAACGTGCGGTGCATTTTGCTTTGGCGTTTCCGTGCAGGCTATCGCCGCCTCGAATGACGCGATCTTCTGAGCTTGACGATCGACTAGAGTAGCTCCGATATGCATCCCAACAAAATTCATACACGTTTCCGCCCATATCGTAGATCCCGAGTGAATTGGGTTTTCGCGAGGCAACGGCGGCATAACCGTCTCCGTTCGCCGTCTGCATGGTAACGGCGACATCGGCGGCGGTGTCGCTTCCGGGATAGAGAAACGGATCGTGGTTGATCCCGCCTCGAGCGGCATATTCCCATTCCGCTTCTGTCGGGAGTCGATAGCCATTCGCGAGCTTATCCAAGGTTACGTGCCCTTTCTGAATCGTGTACGCGGGCGTGTATCCCTCGCTGAGGCTCCGTGCGTTACAATATTCGATCGCGCTGAGCCATGATGACAAGAGAACCGGATAAGTGTCACCAATTTTTTTCTGGGAAAAAAGCTTGTCTGCTGCAGCCGACGGTAAGTACCCCATCGTTTTCTTAAATTCCCCCTGCGTCACCTCGGTCTTTCCCATCCAGTAGGAGCCGACCGTCACCTCGTGCGCGGGCCGCTCGTTCAGGGGACCGGTATCGGAGCCCATCGTGAAGGTGCCGCCCTCGACGAGGACCATGTCATCAGCCATTGTTGCACTTTGGCTCGCGGCGTCGCTCTCCTGCGCGGCTTTCTTCGCCTGTGCCTTCTTCGCCTCGGGCACGGTCACCTCGATCGACGCGCACTCGCCCTCGGCGACTTCGGTCTCGACGAGCGCGATCGCTTTCGGCGTCAACCCGGGCGCTTCCCAGGTCACGCCGACGAGGTGGCGCCCCGCGACGACGCGGTCGATCTGGCCGAAGCCCTCGGCGGCCGCAGCGCCGTCGAGCGAGACGATGGCCTTGCCCTCGGCAGAGCTCGGGTTCGCGACCTCGAAGGCGATGGAGCCGAAGCCGACGTGGCGGCCGGCGATCGCGTCGATGACCGCGAAGGTGAGCGTGTCCGCGCAGGAGAAGACGTCGAAGACGGACGAGCCCTTCGCGGTTTTCTTGATCGTGGTCTTGCCCTTCGCGCGGTCGAAGACCGCGAGGTCGTATGCCTGCGCGCCGCCTTTGGCGGAGGCGATAGAGCCGTAGAGGACGAAGTCGACGCTCTTGCTTTGGCACCAGGCGAGGAGCTCCGCGTCGGTCGGGCTTGCGGGTAGGGTGTCGGGCGCGACGATCTCGTAGGCCGCGAGGCGCCTGATCGTGAGCTCGAGGCTCTCGGTCGCGGTTGCGGAGGGCGTGTCGAACGACGCGTCGCCGGTTTTATTCGCGAAGCCCGCGATGGCGACGTGCGGAAGCGCTTCGGCGACGGAGCCGGTTGCGGGTTGCGCGGCCGGGTCGGCGAAGGCCGCGCGCGAGAAAAGCGTAAGGATGATAAGACAAAAGGCGTGAGCGCTTTTTTTCATACGAAGGTTCCTTTTTATTTGGAAGGATGGGCGCGGGAAGGGAAGCCTTTTCTTAAAAGGTTCCCTTCCCGCTTCTCTTAAAAGAGTTCCTGAACCCAGCCGGACTCGTCGCGGAACGAGAGGGTCGAGTAGCCGGCCCTGCGCGCCGCGGCGCGCGCGAGGTTGTACGCGCACGTAAGGTCCCCGGCGGAATGCGCGTCGGAGTTTATCGTGATGGGGACGCCCTCCCCGTTGAGGAGCGAGAGGATTTCGTCCGAGGGGTACACCGAGTCGATCGCCTTTCGCGCGATGCCGCCCGTGTTGATCTCGACGATCTTCCCCGAGCGCGCGATTGCCTTGACGGTCTCTTTGATTTCGCGGCGGTACCAGGCCGCGCTTTCGTCGAAGAACTTGAGCGAGCCGTTCCGTTTTCGGATGACGTCGAGATGGCCGACGATGTCGAAGCGGCAGGTCGATACCATGTCGCGGACGGCCGCCCAATAGGACTCGACCGCGCGCCTTCCGTCGCCCGCGAAGCACGCCTCGATGCCGCGAGCGACCTCATCGGCCGGCGCGTCAACCGCCCAGAGCCCGGGGTTTTCGGGCGTCGCGCGGGCGCGCTTTCTCGCGGATGGGCTTTCGCGCGCGGGGACGTAGTGGACTGATCCGATGAGAATGTCCGGGTTGAAGCGCGCGTAGAACTCGGGGTCGGGCGCCGTGACGCCCGCGATGTAGTCGGCCTCGAAGCCGAGGAGCACGCGGAGCGAGTCCTTGAACTCTTCCTTGAGTCCCGCGATATCGGCGACGTACGCGGGGTAAGCCTCGGGCTTGAGGTGCCATTCGCTCGCGAACGGCCAGGCGGCGTGGGCAGTGAACCCGAGGTCGTTCATGCCGGCGGCGACCGCGGCTTCGGCCATGGCGCGCGCGGAGTCGTTCCCGTCGCAATGGTTCGTGTGGACGTGATAGCTTGCGAGCCTCATTTGATGTATCCCTCCGCGCGGAGCGCGTTCTTGAGGCGGCCGAGCTCGCTTCGCGCCTCGGTGAGGGCCTCCTCGAGCGCTTCCTTACTAAGGGTCGTCGCGCCTTTTTCGATCGCGAGCGCGGCCTCGGCGAGGCGTCGCGCGGTGACGTTGAGCGAGCTTCCCTTGATGAGGTGCGCGGTCTTGCTCGCGGCCTCGAGCGCCCCCGACGCGATGTCCTCGGCGAGGATATCGAGATGCTCTTCCGTCTGCGCGAGGTATTCGCCGATGAGGGCCTTCGAGCCGTCGACGTCGCCCATCATGATCTCCGATAGGTCAGCGCTCGAGAACGTCTCGAGATCGCGCGCGTCGGCCTTTCCCGCCTGCTGGCCTTTTCCGGTCGCTGTGTCGTCCACGGTTCTCTCCTTTGAGAATTTCTTGATGACT
>DAOPXQ010000252.1:0-3684 GCA_035352395.1 Treponemataceae bacterium
GAGCGCCGCGCCGTCCCCGACGGTACCTGGTGTCAAACGCCCATGCGAAAGCAATCGCGCAAGATAGTCGCGCCGATGCGTCGCGCCGCACCAGGGCCGCAGGAAATCGTGCCGGTTAAAAGAAAGAGTCGGCAGGCTTGAGGTCGCCGAAAACGCGAATTCAACCGGCTTACCCGGGGAAAGCGGTACGCCGTTCAACGTGAGCACCGGCAAGCCCGCGGCGGCGGGTATTCGCCAGACGGCCGCGCACTGATAACGCTTTCGCGCGGAGTCCCGCTCGATGGAAACTTCAAGCCGCCAACCGGGGCCGAACGGGGCCTCGACTTTAAGGGAGTCGATCCCTGCAGGCAGGTGCGGCCACAGTTCCAGCCGGTTCTCCATAAGGCGCGGGTTAAACCCAAGCACGGTCTGGTACATGTTCCGCGCGAACTCGGCATTCGCCGTCGCGTCGAACCATGGTCCGCCCGAGACGGGATACCCAGAGCGCTCGGACACCGCGTCCATGCAACCCGCGAGGCTCCCGACGCACCCGTAGTCAAGGATTAGATCTGCCTCGTTTCGGAGCAGGGCGGAGGCGAGCGGATAGAGCACGGCGCACGAGTGGCCCGTCACGCAGGCGCAAATGGCGGCGCACGCCGAGACGTACTGACCGGTCACCCAAAACCAGATAGTGCCGTTATGCCGACCGGAAGCCCCGTCGTAGAAATCGGGATCGGAATGCCTTGGGTGAAAAAAGGGGTCATCAGGGGAGAGCGTAAAAAGCCCAAAGGGGGACGAAAGCTCGCGATTCACGCACTCGATCGTCCGCTCGCTTTCGACGGAATCGATGAACGCCGAGTCGCCCTCGCCGGAACCGGAAAGAATCGCGGGCGCGCTGATCGCGAGAACCTGATTGGGACGCGCTCGAAAGTCCCGAAGCCGCTCGCCGCGCGGCCCGGTCGAAAGGGAGTCCGCGAGAGCGCGGCGCTCCGCGCACCAAAAGAAAGCCCTGAACGAATCCCGCAGGCGAACCGCCTCCGCGTTGAGGGCTGCCGCGCGCGCGCCGTCCCCGAGGGAACCCGCCAGGCGAGCCCCGATCCGGAGCGCCGTATACCACAGTGCCTGGACCTCACAGGCGCGGTCCCCGCGCGGGGTTCGCAACAGCCCGTCCTCGCCGCGCGCGTCCATCCAGGTCTCGCCCTCGGCGTGAAGCAGAAAACCCAACTCGTCGACGCGCCGCTCAAGCCCCGCGGAGATCGCGAGGTCCACGGCCGGCGCGAGCTCCTCCGCGAGGGACCGGTCGGCGGTATACTGAAGGTACTCCCACAGGGCGCGGATAAACCAGAGCGTCGCGTCGGCGCTTTCGAAGGCGACGCTACCGTCGGGAGAGATCCTTGACGGAATGCGGCCATACGCGGGACTCGCGGGATTCTTTTCCTGCCTGCGCGCGAACGTGCGGAGAACGCACGCGGCTTCCGCGAAGCGCCCGCTCACGAGAAGCGCGCCGCCCAGCGCGATAAACGAATCGCGCGCGTCGCAATCCCCCGCGCAGGGAAGCCCGGGCAAAAACCCGAGCTCCTGACCGGATGCCCCACCGACGGGGGAAAGCATCATCCAGGAGGAAAAGCGCGCCCAGCGCACGGCGGAATCAAAGCGACCGTCGTCCGAAACGCCCGTGCAGCCGGAAAGAAACGCGTCAATCTTCTTCCGGTGCGAGAGGATCGCGTCGCCCATCGCGAGCGACAGCGCCTTAGCCTGCGCCTTTTCGGGGTTATCCTCGAAGGCAAGGTACCACACGGCGGATGGCGCATGGGCGCCGCCCGCCGTCGAGCGAAGGCACACGAGGCCCTCGGCGTTCGCGGAAACGGAAAATGGGCGGGCCGAGGCGATCGCCGTACCGCGTCCGTCGTCCGAGACCGTCATGCCGCCAACCTCGGCGACGCACCATTCGGCAGTTTCGGCAGTATCGGCGCGCGCAAGCATAAAACCGGGATTAATAAAGGAAGGGATGGAGCCGCTCGAATGTCGCAGCCCGACGTAAAACGCGCGCTCGTCGATAAGGAGCGACACGTCCAGTGACAGCGTCGCGTCGCCGTGCTCGAACGCGGCTGAAAAACCATGGGGGGAAACGTCGGTATACAATGCATTCGCGCGAAAGAGATCGTTCTCCCAGTCGCAATCGAAAGAGACAAAGAAATCCGACAGAAGCCTTCGACCTTCCCGGAAGTATCCCCCGCGAGCCGAACCGGCGAGAGCCGTCATCAGCTCAAGGTAGCCGCCCTTCCGGTCAGTCCAGGCCATTCTACGATTGGAGCCCTGGGTGACCCGAATGTTCATCCTGTTACCTTACCGCAGATTTGCGCAAAAACAACGTACTCGCGATAAGAATCGTCAGTAGTTCACCTTCCAGGCGCGCTCGGCCCCCGGGGGAACCTCGTCGATTGAGGAGAACGTTACGTTGGGAAATTCCTCACACCGCGTTTTGACCCCGTCGGTCACGAGGATCTCCCAAGCCTTCGCCGTATCCTCGCCGAGCTTGCTCGCCGCGTTTACCTCCGCGCCGAACACGTCCGTGTCGCCGATCCGGAGCACCTTGCCGAAACCGAGCCCGACGCATAAGAGGACCTTTTCCTCGTCGGGACGGTCGGCGTTATACGCCTCGAGCGTGCGTTGCATTTTTATCGACGCGCGCATCGCGTTCATCGGATTGCGGAAAATGACGAGGAAACTGTCGCCCTCGACCTTTAGGAGAATCCCGTTATGCTGTTCGATGATCGGAATAAGCACCCGCTCGGATTCGTGGATCGTCTGAAGGAAATGAATGATCCCGAACTTCGCCACGTTGCGCGAAAACCCTGAAAGGTCCGTGAACATCACGCACCACTGCTCCCCGAATAAATCCCAAATCCGCGCGTCGATCTGCTTCTTGTCGGCGCCCGGCTTCAGGCGCTCCTCGATCAGCTTCTCGAGCCTATCCTCGGACGCGCTCACGTACACCGTTTTCTTTGTGACCATTGCGACAGTATCCCACGGCCCCCCGGGGTTGTCAAATAAAAGGGGGGCCGACCGAAATCGCGGGCTCAAGCCTTCCACCGCCCGACGTCGCATAGTCGCACGCGCGGCCCCCTCGCTCCAAAAGTTTTCGCGCCATGCGGCGAAAACGTTTTTACGCTTCCCCCCGGTTCTTGTGTCACGGATAAAACGCGATATACTGCTTCTATGCGCATCGCGAAAATACGGTCATGGGATTACGATGGGATGATCGGGCTCTGGCAAAAAGACCCGGGGATAAAACTGAGCGGCGCCGACTCGCGGCGAAACATCGCGTTCTTTCTTAAGAGAAACCGCGGCTTGAGCCTTAAGGCGGTTATTGGGGGGAAGATCGTCGCGACGATCCTCTGCGGCTGCGACGGGCGCCGGGGCTATTTTCACCACCTCTACGTCGCGCCGGGATACCGCAGGCAGGGTATTGCCCGAGCCCTCGTGGAAGGCTGCGTCGCGAAGCTCAGGCGGCTCGGTATCGAAAAGGCGCATATCTTCGTGCTCCCCGCCAATACCGACGGCCAGCGCTTCTGGGAGACGACGGGCTTTTACCGCAGAACCGCCGACGACGTCCTAATGTACTCGCGCGATCTACAGATCGACGATCTCTAGGCTTTCTTTTCCTCGCGCTTCGCCTCGTCCCAAAAGGAATCCATTTCCTTA
>DAOPXQ010000253.1:0-3656 GCA_035352395.1 Treponemataceae bacterium
CCTCGCGGAACAGGGCTACGAGTATTCCATCGTCAGATGGGACGAGGAAGGGGGCTGCGCCGAATGAGGCCAGAGGATGTCATAGCCTGGCGCGAGGCGCTTACCCTGCTCGCGGACCAGCATTTTTTCGACCTGATCCGGATGTACATAGGCGCGGTTCGCACGCCCTTTAACAAGCAGCGGCTCATCGAGGAATTGTCCGCGTTCCTGCGCAAGGCGGAGAACCGAGCCGCGATCCTCGACGGACTGGACGAGCTCGACATAAGGATCCTTTCGGCCGTCGTCGAGTTGCCGCAGGCCACGCAGCAGAAGATCGTTTCCCTATTCGCGCCCTCGCGGTCCTTTCCCGAAATTTACGAGCGCGTGCTGAACCTCGAGGAACGCCTGCTGATTTACCGCCGCGGGGACACCTCGACCCGCGAGTACGCGATTAACCCGCTTCTTTCGGACGACCTCGCGTCGAGGATCGGCATGCGCTTCCTTACCGGCCCGCTGGGCGTCGGCGAGCGCGTGTCCGGCCCGGTGCGAGTCGACGATTTGTCGCTCGCGGCGCTGTACGGTTTCTTTCTCCATAGCGGCGAGACGGTAAAGAACGACGGTTCCCTTCGTAAAAAGACGCTCGAGACGCTATGCGCCTCTTTTCCCCAGCTATTCGCCGACGAGGACTGTCCCGCGCTGATCCTGTCCGCGTTCCGGCACCTTGGGCTCATCGTCGCGACGGAGGGAATACTCTCTCCCGACCAGCCCCGGTGGGAGGCCTTCGCGCGGCTATCCAACATGGAGCGCGTCGCCTATCTTTCCGCGGCCGCCGGCGGGCGCTTTCTCCGCGAGAACCTTCAGCGGCGTGCCCAGCTTTTCCTCGACTTTCTCGAGTCTCTCGACCCGGTCGGCAGGTACGACCGCGAGACGGTTTCCCGGCTCGCGTTTTTGCTTTCCGAGAAGCGAGGCGGGGATCCAGCCGGTCGCGCGCATGGCCGGTTTGCCACGATTCTCCGTCAACGCGCCGACCAGGGCGGCGAGGAGCCGGATGGTTTGAACGCTGATTTCGCCGAGGTCGCCCTGGCGTTCGGCCTTATCGTGGAGACCGAGTCCGGGCTCGCGCGCAATTCCGCCGTCGGCTCGATTCCCGCAGGCTCGGCTCTCAATCCTTTTCTCGTCGTCTCTCCGTCGTTCTCGGTAACCCTTATGCCCGGCTTCCGCCTTGCGGACCTTTTGCCGCTCGTCTCGTGCATGGAGGTTCGCGACGTTCAGATCGCGGGGCAGTTCGAGCTGACGCGAAAGGCGTGCGCCGCGGCCTTTGACCGAGGGGAGACGGCCGAGTCGCTTTCGGCCCTGCTTGGCAAATGGTCGTCGCAGGACGTCCCCCAGAACGTGCTTTTCTCGCTGAAGGATTGGTATCGCGGCTATTCGTCCGTGACGCTCTACCACGGTTACGTGCTCCGCGTGGACGACGGTCGGCGCGCGCTCTTCGAGAACGACGAGCGCCTTTCGTCCCTGATTCGAAAGGTCCTCGCGCCGGGGGTATACCTGCTTTCCGTCTCCGATCCCAACGATATTCAGGAAGCCTTCGCCGACGCGGGCCTTGACGCCGCGCCGGCCGTGAGCGCCCCCGCCCGGCAAGGGGAAGCGCTGCCGCTCCCGTCTCTTTGCGTCCCGCAAAAATGCGGCGAGCGTTCCGGCGCGGAAGCGCAGGAAGGCGAACGCGCGGAAACCTCGGGCCCACTGGATGCGGCGGGCTCCGCGCCTGTCGCCGAGAGGCAGGCCTCCCTACGCGCCGCGCTCGACGCGCTCTCGCTTCCGCCTGACCTCGCCGACGCGCTCGCCTCGCGCATCGAGCGGCGCATCGTGCTCGTCCCCTCGCAGCTCGACCCGGCCTCCGTTCGCGTGGAAAAGGTCGAGGCCCGCGACATGGATTTTCTCGGGAAGGTCAGGATAGCCGAGTACGCGATCGCGACCGGCTCGCTCCTCGAGATCTCGCTCGACGAGCGCGACGGCGGGCGCGCGATCCTTGGGCGGCCCGTCTCGACGGAGAAGCGCACGGGCGACGTGCTCCTGAAGATCGCGATCGAGCCCGACGGCGCTATCGAGCAGGTATCGCTCGGTCGGGCCCTCCTCGTCCGTCGCATACGCGGATCGATATTCTCCGAGTTGCCGAGAGTCGAGAAGTAGGGGCGCCCAGCGTCTCATTTTATTTGCCAAGGCCCCTGAACTCGATTATCATCAAGTGTGCCGAGGCCTTGCAGGAGGATACATGAGGGTCATTGTTAAGGAAGATTATTCAACGTGCGCCGAATGGGCGGCGAATCATATAGTCAAGAGGATTAGCGCCTTTAACCCAACCCCGGATCGACCGTTCGTCGTCGGGTTGCCGACCGGGTCCACGCCGCTTGGCGTGTACAAGGAACTGATCCGGCTCCACAAGGCGGGGAAGGTGTCGTTTCGCAACGTCGTATCCTTTAATATGGATGAATACGTCGGGCTTGAGCGTAACCATCCGCAAAGTTTTTATCGCTTCATGATGGATAACTTCTATTCCCATATCGATATCCCGTCGGGGAACATCAATTATCTGGACGGCATGGCGAGCGATCCCATGGCCGAATGTCAGCGCTACGAGAAAAAAATCGCGTCATACGGAAAGATTAACATGTTTCTCGGCGGAGTGGGGGCCGACGGCCATATCGCGTTTAACGAGCCGGGCTCATCCCTAAGCTCCCGGACGCGGCAAAAGACCCTGACGCAAGACACCATTATCATGAACTCGCGTTTTTTCGGGGGCGATCCCGAGCAGGTGCCGACGAAGGCCCTGACCGTCGGCGTTGGCACGATTACCGACGCCGAGGAGGTGATGATCCTCGCGTCCGGCTATACCAAGGCGCGCGCCCTGCATCACGGGATTGAGGAAGGCGTCAACCATATGTGGACTATAAGCATTCTGCAGCTTCACCCAAAATCGATAATCGTGTGCGATGAGGACGCGACGGACGAGCTTCGAGTCGGCACGGTTCGGTATTTTAAGGATATTGAGGCGAAAAACTACCGCGATTCGTAAGGTATTTTCCATGCAAACCGGTTTTCCGCGTTTGACAATTGACTTATCACTATGGTATTGTTGGTTGGTTGAGTATTTCAATCAACCTGAGGAGTGAATATGAAATTCGGTCATTTTGACGATGTAAACCGTGAGTACGTCATCGAGACGCCACGGACCCCGTACCCCTGGATCAATTATCTTGGAAATACGCAGTTTTTCTCGCTCATTTCCAATACCGCTGGCGGATACGCGTTCTACACCGACGCCCGCCTTCGCCGCCTAACTCGATACCGATACAACGACGTTCCGCTCGACAACAACGGCCGTTACTTCTTCATCAAGGACGGCGACGCCGTTTGGAATCCCGGCTGGAAGCCGATGCGCGTCGAGCTTGATTCATACGAATGCCGCCACGGCTTCGGCTATACCAAGTTCTCCTCCTCCAAGAACGGTCTTAAGGCCGACACCCTTTACATGGTGCCGAACGGGGAGAACGCCGAGATCCAGAGAATCACCCTGACGAATACCTCGAAGGCCAAGAAGGACGTCTCCCTCGTTTCCTACGTTGAGTGGTGCCTCTACAACGCGCTCGACGACACGACGAACTTCCAGCGCAACTTCT
>DAOPXQ010000254.1:0-3595 GCA_035352395.1 Treponemataceae bacterium
TGCGCCGGGGGACGCGTCCCGAAAAGTCACGGAAAGCTTCAGCCTTGAGCCAATCAAGGTTATAGACGAACGCGATCCAAGGTTCAGGATACTCGAGGTAAGCGCGGATTTTCCCCGGCTTAATTGCTGGGCGGAGTTCACGTACGACGCGGCTACGCTCCGCAGACAATCCTATTGGGACTCAGTGGTATTCAAGTCCGCAAAGGGCCGCGGCACGGGAAACCTGAACGACGGCATGGCCGGTGTTAAAGAGGCTTATGCAAACGCCCTCAAGCAGGCCGTGCGCGCATACGCGAGAAAGATCGAAAAAAATAAACCGAAAGAAATCAGGGGCGAAGCACTTCTGAGGGAAACGCCGCGCCTCTTCGCCGACGAAGGATCATTCGTCGCCGAGGTGCGGGTAATACTCAACGTGCGGGACATGATACCCTACAGCGTGTATTGAATCCGGGTCAGCGCTCGCCGAACACCAGCGAGACGACCGTTCCCGACTCCGCGCTGTTGATCGTAAGCGACCCATATACCTGCTCCACGAGCGACTCTACCATCTGATACCCGAGAGAATCCCTGAACGGCCCCATATCGCCCATCCCGATCCCGTTATCCGCGACGTTCACCTTAAGGTCGGAAGAGGCCACCCGCTCAAAGGATATACTGATGCGTCCCTCACGATTCCCGGGGAAGGCATGCAAGATACTGTTGGAGACGCACTCGTTAAGGATAAGCGCGACGGGAAGCGCCTTTTGGATCGGTAGCGACGCGTCAAAGCCGGTCACCGTGAAGGTAATCCCGGAACCTATGTCCGCGTAGAGCGACAGCAGGAATTCGCAAAGCCCATTCGAGTATCTGAGTATCGATACCTGCTGAATGTCGGAGTAGCGGTAAATCGTCTCGTACACGAGCGAAAGGGCCATGATGCGCGAATGCGTCGTCATCAGCGAATGGCGGACGGGTTCCTCGCTCGCGTACTCGATCTGCAGGTTCACGAGGCTGGAGAGCAGCTGGAGATTATCCGAAACCCGCTTCTGAAGCTCGCGCAGAAGCTCTTCCTTCTCGGCGATTACCTGCTGGTTTTGGCGATTACGCTGCTCGAGCGCGGAGGCCATGTCGTTAAAGGCCTCCATCAAGTCCGTAATCTCGTCCTTCGCCTTATTGATGTCGGACCTGACGCTCAGGTTGCCGGCGCCGATATCCGCGATATAGGCGCTAAGGTTCTCGATGCGGTTCACGAAAAGACGCCGCGCGAGCCACATCGAGATGCCGAACGCGAGAGCGCAACCAAGGAGCATAATGGAGATAACCATGGCGGAATTCCGGTTCATCTCCGAAAGCATGATGTCGGCGGGAGTCCTGACGGTGACGTATATCGACTTACCGTTCACCTCGTAAGACCCGCACGAAACGTAATCGCGTACGCCTTCGATGACCGCGACGTCGGTTCCAAGCGCGCGGGTATATCTCGCAATAGAAGAAAGTTCCGAGGCAACGCGCTTTCCGGGCGCCGAGTGACGATCCGCGTGCATATCGCTTCTGTAAAGCCGCAACCCGGAAGAGTCGAATATCTCGAGAATTGAATCGTTGGGTATGCGGGACGTGGATAGTTCTTTATCGTAGTTATTGAGCCCGAAAGACGCGATGAGCACGAGCCGCTCGCCCTTAAGGTTCCTGCAGGGAAGCGCGAGGGGAAAGGCTGGCTGTCCCGTGGACTTGCTGACGATGAATTCGCCGATGGTGAACCGCTCGGTGCCGAGCGCGTCGAGCACGTAAGGGCGATCCGCGACCGAATAGCCCGTCTTGCCTATACTGGAGGCGACCACGGTGCCCGATTCGTCGGCTGCGAGAAGGACGGCGTAGTTGGGGTTAAGGCTTGAAAGGTCCGCGAGGTAGGCGCTGAGACTATTATAGTCCCCATTTTTGACCGATCGGGTCTGCGATATGGCGAGAAGCATCTGGTGGCCGTTGCGAACCATCAACCGTTGCTCGTTGACGAACCCCTCGCACAGGTTCGACTGAAAGGTCAGCTTCTCCTGAAGGGTACTTTCGCGGGATCGAAGCGCGGAAAAGACCGTTATTCCGACGGTTGGCAAAACCGCGATGAGAACTATGAAGAAAATCTTGCTGCGGATATGTACCTTTCTTCGCACCCTTTACTGTACTCCGATGAAAATGATATAAATATGTTCATATTTTATCAGGAGTAAGTCATGGATGTACAGTCAATAATCAAGAATCTGCATCCGCTCGAGATCCGCGTGCTGCGGGGCTTCGCGCCCGGCACGGAACTTACCGCGGAAAAGCTCGAAAAGGAGCTGGAATATAAACCGGGCCATGCCAATCAGGCGTTTTCCTGGCTTGGGGGAAAGGAACTCGTCTCCGAGGTCCGCCGTGAACCCAGTACCTTTTTCGAGATCACCGAGCTCGGACGCTCATTCGCCAAGACGGGTACTCCCGACGAGAGAATTCTCGCTCTCCTGAAGGAAAAGGGACCGCGAACCCTCCCCGAAATAGTCGCGGACCTTGGTCTTGAGCAAAAGGACGTCGGTTCCGCGTTTGGAACGCTTTCAAAGGAAGGCGCCGTACGGATGAACGAGGACAAAAAAGCGTCGTTCGTCGAAGCGCCCAAAAGCGCGCGCCTTACCGCGACGGCGACCCTTATACGCCTCGCGAACGAATCGCCCTCCGGACTCCTCGACCAAAAGGACTTGAGCCCCGAGCAGATCGCGATAATGGGAACGCTCGCCAAGAAGCGCGGCGCGGCCGACTCGCCCTTCCGCATCGTCGAGCGCGAGGCGGTCGTGTATACGCTTACCCCCGCGGCCTCCGACGTTAAGAAGGCCTTAGACGCGGCCGGGATTACGGGAGAGGAAATCGGGTCGCTGACCCCATCGATGCTCAAATCCGGGGAATGGAAAACCGGAACCTTTCGAGGATACAACACCGCCATTCCGCCCGCCCGCGTAATCCCCGGTCGCACCAACCCCTACGTAAGCTTCCTCGAGAGCGTCAAGGACAAGCTCTGCTCCCTCGGCTTCGAGGAATTCGACGGCCCGCTCGTGGAAACCGAGTTCTGGAACTCGGACGCGCTTTTCATGCCCCAGTTCCACGCGGCGCGCGACATTCACGACGCGTACTACGTTAAAAACCCCTCGCACGCGAAGACTATCGAGGAGCCGTGGCTCTCGAACGTCGCCGCGGCGCACCAGAACGGCGGCAATACCGGCAGCCGCGGATGGAACTACAGCTTTGACCGCGAGTTTACCCGCCGGCTCATACTCCGGAGCCAGGGCACCGCGCTCTCGGCTCACCAGCTCCACAGCGCGAAGATCCCCGGTAAATACTTCGGTATCGCCCGGTGCTTCCGTTACGACAAGGTCGACGCGACCCACCTTTCGGACTTTTACCAGACCGAGGGCATCGTTCTCGGCGACGAGGTCAACCTCAAGACCCTCCTCGGGTTCCTCGAGATGTTCGCCGTCGAGATCGCGGGCGCTACCGAGGTAAAATACGTCCCCGGATACTTCCCCTTCACCGAGCCCTCTATCGAGGTGCACATCAAGCACCCGGTCCTCGGCTGGTTCGAGCTCGGCGGCTCGGG
>DAOPXQ010000255.1:0-3593 GCA_035352395.1 Treponemataceae bacterium
GGGTTCTCGCTTGCGGCTATCGGGAATTCGGCGATCAAGGCGCGTTCCTTCGCGGGAACGCTTTCGATCCATCGCTTATGCGCGACGATGGCGTCCAGCCTTCTGAACCACCATGAGTCGGGGCGGTCTTCAAGCAGGGCCGACGCGCTCGTCGCGGCGTCGTCCAGTCCCGAACCGGAAGACAATGACGCGAGAATAAGGGAGACGTGACCGGAGACCGACGAGGCCCGCTCGGCGCCTTGCTTGAGCGAGGAAAGCCGGAGCGTGGGAGCGGGGAGAGGTGCGCAGTAACGCGCGACCGCCGAGGCGTAATCCGCGTTGCTGACGGCAAGACGGTCGAGCGACGCGATCCAATCGGGATAGGCGTCCGCGTTGAGTCCCGCGGCTCGGAGAATGGCGGGCGCGATCGAGTCCGCCGAGAAAACGTCATTATCGGTCGGCGCGATCCGTTCCGCGAACGGTTTGCCGGATCCCGCCTCAGCCGTCGCCTTCCAAGACGCGAACGGTTGGTCAAGCGCGAATCGGGCCGCCTCGAAGGCTATGAAGGGCGCGAGCATCGCCTCGCGCTCGGAATCGAAATTGCGCATGCGCCTTGGGGACGAGGCCGCCTCGTCGAAGAGCGAGGCGTCGATGAGGTCAAGGAGCCCGGTCGAGACGACGATCGTCCCGTCGGGGTATCCGCGCGCGATCGGCGTGGCGTCGTTAACCGCGAGCAGTCTCAACTCGTCCCGGTAAATTTCGGATCTTCGCATCAAGAGGAAGACCGTCGACTCGATGACGTTTTTCCACTCGCCGAGAGAGGCTATCGGAACCTCGTTCGGCACGAGCGCGACGATTTCCCTTCGCGCGGCGTCGGTCATCTCGCGACGGTCCTGGGCGTTTATCGCCGCGTCGTCGGCCATGAGCGGATATGAAAAAAGCGATAATGCCGCCGCGGCGGCGAGAAAAATCCTTGGTTTATCCATACATGTACAATAACACACCAGTAGGCCAAAGGCAACGAAACCGGTATAATCCGCGGCATGAACAAGGCATTCCTCAAGGATCGAGAAGACGAGCGCATACGGCTGGGGCACCCCTGGATTTTTGACAACGAGATCGGTAAGACGCAGGGCGACTGCGCGACGGGCGAGCAAATCGAGGTGTATTCCAAAGCCGGCCATTTTCTCGGCAAAGGCATACTGAACAACAACTCAAAGATACGGATACGCATATTCACGAGAAAGCGCGAAGAGGAAATCGACGGGGCGTTCTTCGAGACCCGCGTGCGGGAGGCCTTCGAGACGCGCAGGCTCTTTTACAAAAAAGAAGACTCCTATCGCCTGCTTTTCGCCGAGGCGGATCTCGTGCCGGGACTGATCGTCGACCGTTTCGCTGACGTCTCCGGCAAGACCTTTCTTTCCGTCCAGTTCCTTACGCTCGGCGTGGACCGGTTCCGCGACGAGATCGTGGCGGCGCTTACCAACGTCGTTAAGCCAGACGGGATCTTCGAGCGGAGCGACGTGCACGTACGCGGTCTCGAGGGCATCCTCGAGCGCAAGGGCTGGATCGGCGCCGAGCATGACCCGAAGGTAACGATACGCGAGAACGGAATCGACATCCGCGTCGACCTCGAGAACGGGCAGAAGACCGGCTACTTCCTCGATCAGAAGGATAACCGCGCCCTCGTCGCCCGGCTCGCCAAGGGGCGCGACGTTCTCGACACCTTCACCCATACCGGCGCCTTCGGGCTTAACGCCTGGAAGGGCGGCGCGAAATCGGTCGTTTCCGTGGATATTTCCGAGGAAGCGGTCGCCACCGTCAACGAGAATATCGCGCTCAACGGCTCCGGCGCCTCGATGACCGCGCTCGCCGCCGACGTGTTCGACCTCCTCAAGGAGTACGAGCGCGAGGGACGCCAGTTCGACATGATCATCCTCGACCCACCCGCGTTCACCAAGAGCGCGAAGATGATCGAGAAGGCCTACGGCGGCTACAAGGAAATCAACCTTCGCGCGATGAAGCTCCTCCGTAAGGGCGGGCTCCTCGTCACCTGTTCGTGCTCCCACTTCTTCGGCGCAGATCATTTTTACCGCATGATCCAGAACGCGGCGATGGACGCCCATAAGACCGTGCAGGTCCTGGAACGCCGCGGTCCCGGTCCGGACCATCCGACCCTCGTCGGCTATCCCGAGTCGGATTATCTCAAGTGCGCGGTGATGCGCGTATGGTAGGGGAGACATCCCCTAACTGCGTCGTCGTGCTCGGTCCCACGGCGACGGGTAAGACCGGCCTTGCCGTCCGGCTCGCGCGGCGCTTCTCGGGCGAGATAATCTCCGCCGACTCGCGCCAGGTATATCGCGGGCTCGACATCGGCTCGGGGAAGGATCTCGCCGAGTACGGCGAGGTTCCCTATCACCTGATCGACGTGACCGACCTCCGTTCCGAATACAGCGTGTTTAATTTTCAGCGGGATTTCCGCGCGGCTTTCGACGACATTTCCGCGCGCGGCAAACTTCCGATCATCGCTGGCGGCACCGGGATGTACCTCGACGCCGTGATCCGCGGTTACGAGATGATCGAGGTTCCCGTCAATGAGCGCCTCCGCGCCGAGCTTGAGGGCCTTTCCATCGATGAACTCGCGGCGCGCCTTACCGCGCTCAAGGAAGACATCCACAATAAAACCGACCTTATCGAGCGGCCGCGCCTGATACGCGCGATCGAGATCGCCGAGCGCAAGCGCGAACTCGCCGCCATGACCGCGGGCCCAGACGCCGCGGGCGCGGACGCCGCGGAACCATGCGACATTCGTCCCCTGATACTCGGGGTTCGCTTTCCTCGCGCAGAGCTCCGTGCCCGCATTCGCGCGCGGCTTGAGGCTCGAATGACCGAAGGCCTCGTGGAGGAGGTTCGCTCCCTGCACGAAGCCGGCGCGAGCTGGGAACGCCTGGAGAGGCTGGGTTTGGAGTATCGTCACGCGGCGGAATTCCTGCAGGGAAAGATATCGAGTGAGCGCGAATTCGTCGAAGCGCTATACGTCGCGATCGGTCAATTCGCCAAGAGACAGGAAACGTGGTTTAGGGGAATGGAGCGGAAGGGAGTCGAGATACACTGGATAGACTCGGGCGACCCGGCAAAGGCCGAGTCGCTCGTATCGTCGTATTTTTCTTTTTAAACCGGCGTCAAGCGATAGCGGTCGCCTTGTTTTCTTCCATTTCGGCGATATAACCGGTCCTGACGCAACTCTCGAAGAGCATCTTCGTCATGAAATCATCGATGACTTTTTCATACCCGTCGAGATCCCTGTAGATGCGGACCATAAAGCCCTCGTCGGTTTCCCTGATTACGGAAAGATAGTCTGCGGAGCCCGGATTGCTCCTGATATAGTAGTTTTTCATGAAAACCCTCCAACACCTTTATTTTCGGTAGGTAGGAAGCGACCTTTAGCGTTATAATCTCGTCAGAATGTTGACCGATTCGCACCTTCACCTGTTCGATTACCTTGAAGCCGCCGGAAAGCTACCTCCCGCCGGGAAGCCAGATACCGCCGGGGAAGGGATTCTCGCTGTCGCGAACGCGACTCCCGCGCTCTGGTGCCTTTCCGCGCACGAGCC
>DAOPXQ010000256.1:0-3557 GCA_035352395.1 Treponemataceae bacterium
CTGCGCGTAGGGCATCGAGCCGGACTCGAACCAGCAATCCAGGACTTCCGGAATTCTTTTCATGGTTGAGCCGCACGAACAGGGGATCGTAATCTTGTCGACGAAATGCTTGTGCAGGTCCTCGGGATATACGCCTGAAAGTTTTTTCAGCTCGTCGCGACTACCGACGCAGATCGTCTTGCCGCAGTCAGGGCATTTCCAGATCGGGAGCGGGTTGCCCCAATAGCGGTTTCGGCTGATCGCCCAGTCGCGAGCGCCCTCGAGCCATTTGCCGAAGCGGCCTTCCTTGATGTGCGCGGGCTGCCAGGTGATCTTGGCGTTGGCCTTCAGCATGCTCTGCTTGACCTTTTCCACGCTGACGAACCAGCTTCCGATGCCTCGGTATATGAGCGGGCTCGAGCAGCGCCAGCAATGCGGGTACGCGTGGAGGATTTGCTCGCGCTTAACGAGCTTACCCTCCGCCTTGAGACGGTCGATGATGTCCTTGTCGCAATCCTTTACGAAGCGGCCCTTATAATCGGGAACCTCGGCGGTAAACTTGCATTCGGCGTCGATAGGGCACACGCTCGGCACGCCGGAACCCTTGAATACCTTGTTGTCTTCCTCGCCGAATCCCGGCGCGGTATGGACGATTCCGGTACCGTCCTCGGTGGTGACGAAGTCGCCGTTAAAGGTGCGGAACGCGCCGGGCGTGCCGTCCTCGTTTTTCGAGAGATTCTTGAAATAGGGAAACAGGGGCTCGTAGGTAAGGCCCTTGAGCTCGGAGCCCTTCTTCTTCCACACGATGGTGCAGGAAGCGATGTCCTTATAATACGCGCCGAGGCGGGATTCCGCGAGGATGTAGCGCTCGGCCCCGTCGGCGACGAGCACGTAGTCAACGTCGGGCCCCAGGGTAAGGCCAAGATTGCTCGGTAGGGTCCAGGGAGTCGTGGTCCACGCGAGCATATAGGTGTTGCCGTCCGCGAGGAGCCCCCCGGTCGCCGATTTTCCGTCGGCGCCGAAAGCGCGCTCCGCGTCGCTGCCAGCGACCGAGCCAGTCACCTTGAATTTTATCGTGATCGCGGGATCGTGAACGTCCTTATACCCGCCCTGCGCGAGTTCGTGGTTGGAAAGGACGGTCGAGCAGCGGGGGCAATACGGAAGGATGTACTTTCCCTCGTAAACGAGGCCTTTGTCCCACAGGCTTTTCATTACCCACCAGATGGATTCCATGTATTCGGGTTCCATCGTCTTGTAGTCATGGTCAAAATCGACCCAGCGGCCGAGCCGAGTGATCGTCTGCCGCCATTCGTTGACGTAGCGGAGGACGCTTGCCCTGCACGCCTCGTTGAACTGCGCGATGCCATATTTTTCGATGTCGGTCTTGGAGTTAAGCCCAAGCTCTTTCTCTATGAGGTTTTCGACGGGGAGCCCATGGCAATCCCAACCGAAGCGGCGCTCGACCTTCTTGCCCTTCATCGTCTGATAGCGCGGAATTATGTCCTTGATGGTACTTGGAACGAAATGGCCAAAATGCGGAAGGCCGGTGGCGAAGGGAGGACCGTCATAAAAGACGTAATCGGGGGAGCCTTCGCGGTTGGAAATCGATTTCTTGAAGATATCGTTTTTCTCCCAGAAGGAAAGGACTTTCTCCTCCTGCTCGGGAAAGCTTACTTTCGGGTCAACGGCTTCGTACATACGTTATGCTCCTTGCGACTTCGTTGGCAAAATTATACAGAATTACGCAAGTTGTTTCCATAGCAATATGGCCTTGACTTTCCGGGACAACAAAGGTATCGTTAAAAAACCCTCGATTCATCATCACATACAAGGACTTTCAATGGCGAAGCAAAAGATCGCGGCGGTTCCGTCAATACGCCGATTACCCTCATACCTGCATATAATCAGACAATCAAAGGACGAAGGCAGCGAATATATCTCCGGGACCGTCATTGCCCAGGAACTCCATCTTGAGCCAATCCAGGTCCGCAAGGATCTCGCGATTACCGGCATCGTCGGTAAGCCCAAAAAGGGATATCCCGTCGTCGCCTTAATGGCCGCCATCGAGCATTTTCTCGGCTGGGACGAAACGCAGCAAGCGGTCCTCGTGGGCGCCGGAAACCTTGGCACCGCTCTCGCGGGCTACCCCGAATTCCAGTACCACGGGCTCAATTTCTGCGCCGCGTTCGACGCGGACCCGGCGAAAATCGGCAAGAGCATCCATGGCGTGCCCGTCCTCGCTATCGGCACGATCCCGGAACAGGTCCGCAACCTTAAGGCAAGCATCGCCGTGCTCACCGTTCCCTCGGCGTACGCGCAGGACGTGACCGACGTCCTCGTAAAATCCGGAATCACGGCGATCTGGAATTTCACCAACGTCAAACTGAAGGTACCCGAAAGCGTCATCGTCCAGAAGGAAGACCTTACCTCCGGCTACGCGATGCTCTGCGTCATGATCAACGCAAATAAACATGGGCAGCCCTGACGAAAAAACCGCCGACCAGGCGGTAATGCTGGCGAACCGACTGGAAAAACAATACAAGCACCTGCGCAAATGGGCGCGCCGCACCGGCGTGTCCTGCTATCGTCTTTATGACAAGGACATCCCCGAAATCCCGCTCGCGGTCGACCTGTATCAGGAGTCCGGCGCGGAAAACCGCTATCTTCACGTCGCGCTGTACGAGCGTCCCTACGAAAAGCCGGATGACGAGGAAGAGCGCTGGATGGAGTCGATGAAGGAAGCGGCCTCAGATATCCTCGACATTCCCGTGGACCGCATATTCGCGAAGATCCGAAAGCGCCAGCGCGGCGAGGACTCGCAGTACGAGCGCGTCGCGCAGAAGGGCGGAAGGATCGTCGTCGATGAAGGCGGCTCCAAATTCCTCGTTAACCTTTCGGACTACCTCGATACGGGCATCTTCCTTGACCACCGTCCCGCGCGGCTCATGGTGCGCGCGGAATCGGCGAGTAAGAACGTGCTGAACCTTTTCTGCTACACAGGAGCCTTCTCCGTGCACGCGGCGGCGGGCGACGCGGCAAGCGTCACCTCGGTCGACCTTTCCAAGACGTACCTTGCGTGGGCGGCGGAAAACCTGAACCTAAACGGTTTCAGGACAGAGGCGCCCGAGGCGGGGCACGCGAGCAAGACACGGTTCGAGACGCCCTACCCGCTCGTGCACGCCGACGTCAAGGCGTTTCTCGCGGCCGCAAGGCGCGAGGGCAAGACCTGGGACATCATCGTGATCGGCGGCGGAGCCACCGGACTCGGGATTGCCGTGGATGCCGCCTCGCGGGGATACAAAACCCTGCTCCTGGAGCAGAGCGACTTTGCCAAGGGGACCTCGAGCCGGAGCACCAAGCTGGTGCACGGGGGCGTCCGCTACCTCCAGCAGGGCGATATGGGCATGGTCATCGAGGCGCTGAAAGAGCGCGGACTGATGATCAAAAATGCGCCCCACCTGGTCACCAACCGCTCTTTCGTGATCCCCTCCTACGAGTGGTGGGGGAGTTCCTTCTACACGATGGGACTGAAGTTGTATGATATGCTGGCCGGGAAACTGGGTCTGGGCTCTTCGAAA
>DAOPXQ010000257.1:0-3549 GCA_035352395.1 Treponemataceae bacterium
TACCGATGCGGAGGGTCCTCATGACCTTCTGCGCGGCGAGGGCGCGGATCTCCGGATCGGGGTTGGTGAGTCCGCCGTTGCGGAAGAGCTTGTCCCCGTGGAGGGAGCAGGTGACCATCTTCATCTTGAGGCCGACCTTGTCCATCTTTTCCTTCAGGGCATGGATGGTCTTGTAGCACTCGCTCGACGGGTCCTGGTCATCCATCGGATGCTCCGGGTCCCAGGAGACGATGTCGTCGTCGTGGGTCGAGGTGAAGTCGATGAGTCCTTCCTTCTTGGCCTCGCAGAGGATGTCCATCGCCTCGAGAGAGGTGATCGAGTCCATGACGGAACCGCCGAAGGGGTCTCCGCAGGTGCTTCTTACGCACCAAACCGGCATTGAAAGCTGTCTTTTCATAGTATTCCTTCCTTATAAAGGTGATTGCGGCGTAACCGGGCGACTTGTCGCCTCGGGGTTGCCGCGGGCTATTCATCTACAACCCATGATAGGGTTGAATTTCCCAAGAAGCAAGGCCGGAGTCGCGCGGAAATCTTTTACCGCGCGGCGGCCCGATATCCCGCTCGCGCGGGATAATTCACACGTACAGCGGCGAGAGCGCCTTCAGGTACTTGCCGTACTCGGCATAGGCCTTGTCGTAGGCCGCGACGGCCTGCGGGTTCGGGTTGATGCAGTCCCCGTCGCTGATCTTGATGTGCGCGTCGGTTAGTTCCGCGATCGACGGGGCTTTCGCTCCTTTCGCCTTCGCGGCGATCGTCTCCATGCACCAAAGCGCTTGGATCGCGCCGCCCATCGCGGCCGCTTCGTCGTTCTCCGGCCGTTTGACGGGAAGGTTCATCACGTTCGCGGCGATCTCGCGCCACAGGGCGCTCTTCGAGCCGCCGCCGATGATTCGGATCTCTTTCGCGCGGAAACCGAGCGCCTGGAAGGCCTCGAGCCCGATCCTCATGCCGAAGATCGCGGATTCGAGCGCCGCTCGGGCGATATTCTCGCGGGATGCGTTCGCCGCGGTAAGCCCGTTGATGCTCGCGCGACCGTTCGGAAGGTTCGGGGTCCGCTCGCCGTTAAAGAAGGGGAGGAACACGACCCCGTCGGATCCGATCGGCGCCTTGGAGGCGCATGCATCGAGTTCCTTTACGTCAAGGTTAAAGAGCGCGCGGGTTTCCTCGCTCGCCACGGTGCAGTTCATCGTGCAAAGGAGAGGGAGGTACCCGCCGGTGGAGGAATTGAAGCCGGAAAGTCCCTTGACCGGGTCGGAAACGGGGCTGTCGGAATAGCCGTACAGGGTTCCCGAGGTTCCAAGGCTCATCGTGAGGAATCCGTCGCGGACGGTTCCCGTGCCGATGGCGCCCATCATGTTATCGCCGCCGCCTGAGGAAACCGGGATCCCCTCGGGGATACCGTAGCGGGCGGCCGCCTTAGCATTGACGAATCCCGCAGGTTTATCCGACTCGACGATCTGGGGAAGAATCTTGATAAGGCCGGGATCGACGATGTCGCAGATTTTTTTCGACCATTCGCGGCGGATGCCGTTAAAGAGCGCCATGCCGGAGGCGTCGCCGCATTCGGCTACGTAGGCGCCGGTAAAGAGATAGTTCATATAGTCATGCGGAAGCATGACGTACTTGAGCTTCGCGAAGGCTTCGGGTTTGTGGCGCTTGAGCCAGAGGATCTTCGGGGCGGTAAAGCCGGGAAGCATCAGGTTGCATACCTCGGAGATCACGGCGTCGTTTCCGCCTGCGGCCTCGGTGATGATACGGCATTCCTCCACGGTGGAGGTATCGTTCCACAGTTTAACGTTATAGAGGGCCTTTCCGTCGGCTCCGAGCGGAACGAATCCGTGCTGATGGCCGGAAATACCGATAGCCATGATGCTTCGTTTCTGCTCCCCGGTAAACGAGGCGAAGCACTGCTCAAGGGCCGCGTCGTACCATTCGGCCTTCTGTTCCCTGGTTCCGTCATTTTCCGCGATAAGTTCGAGCGGTTTTTGCGATTTGGCGACGGTCGTGCGGGTTTCCCAGTCATAGAGGATCACCTTCATGCTCTGGGTTCCCATGTCGATTCCGGCTACGGTTTTCATTCTGCCCTCCTCAATACATATGTAGTATACGGGTGTTTTTTGCAGACCGGTATGGTTGTTTTTGATTTTATATATCTAAAATTGATATTTATCGATTTTCAGGGTAGTATTCAGGCATGGTTATCGAGGACGCGGTGTTCGTATATCGGCTGTCGGACCAGGATCGAATCTCCTGGCATGGACGGTATCACGCGCATTCAGCCGATCAATACGAGATTCACTTTTTCCTGGAAGGTTCCGGTTCTTTCCTCTGCAACCGGACCCGGTATTCCATTTCACCGGGGCGACTCTTTCTCACCGGGCCCCGCGAATTTCATTCAATCCTTCCCGAAACGATTGCCTCACCGCTCACGTACTATGCCTTTCTTTTTTCGTTCGATCGGACGGTGACCACGGGTCCACACCAGCTCGACGGCGATCTTCCTCGCGCGCTAGAGGCATCGCTTGCCGAAAGACAGACAGTTCTTTCTATTAATAGCAACTTCCGCTTCCAGTTCGAGGACCTCTTGCAGCTTACCCGTTCCGCGGACGGCGCGCTCAAGGAATCAGCGTTGTACCTGCTGGGCAGTTTCCTGTTTCGATGGTTTGCCCGCGAGGTCGCGTCGCCCAAGGATGTCGATGACTCAGTGGTCAACAAGGCGCGCCTGCACGTGGAAAAGTCGCTTGCTATCATGGAGAAATCCGTTCGCGAAAACCTGAGTATAGAGGATTTGGCGTGGAAGCTCGGGCTTTCGGAAGAACATTTTATCAGGATATTCCGGAAATCCGTCCGCATGACCCCGCATCAGTACTTTACCCGGCTAAAGATCGAGGGCGCGTGCGGTTTGCTGATATCTACCGATAAATCCGTCGGCGAGATCTCCGACTGGTTCGGATTCGAGAACCAGTTCCATTTTTCGCGTATTTTCAGTAAATGTACGGGTATGTCCCCGGTATCCTATCGAAAGTCCTATCTGCAAACGGTCGATTTTTTGTAAAAACTATTGTTTCTCTAAACAACTAATTCCCGCAAACTGAAATTTCAATGATATAATTCCGTCTCAAGCAAGGAGACCTTATATGAAGAAAATAACGATTTTCCTGTTGGCTTGCGCGTCCTTATTCCTCTTTTCCTGCTGAGGGGACAAGGATACCAGGCTTTCCGTGGATAAAAACGGCAAAACCGTCGTTGAGCGATATGGGTAGCTTCAGGTGATAGGCACAAACCTCTGCACCGAGTCCGGTCAGCCGATCCAGCTGCGCGGCATGAGCTCACATGGGCTTCAGTGGCACGGAAAATACGCCAATAAAGACGTGATCAAATGGCTTAGGGACGACTGGAACATGCAGATCTGGCGCGCCGCCATGTACCTGACGCAGGGAGGATACGTCAATAATCCCGTTCTGAAGCAGAAGGTCGTCGATTCCGTCGACGCCGCGGTCGAGCTTGGCGTGTACGTCCTGATCGATTGGCACGTCATGAACGACAAGG
>DAOPXQ010000258.1:0-3506 GCA_035352395.1 Treponemataceae bacterium
GTGCCCGATCCCTCCAAGATTCCCATGGAACTTACCGTCGCCGAACTGAGCCAGCGCGGACAGGCGCAGCTTGACGACTATAACTACAAGGCCGCCGAGGTCTACTACGACGCGATCATTCAGCGCTACGGCACGGACCTAGGCGCGCTGACCTCCGCCGAGTTCGAGATCGCGCACATCCGGATCAAGCAGAAAAAATGGGACGAGGCTAAGCCGATGCTCGAGGCGATCGTCGCCCGCTACGACGAGACCGGCGGCGCGGGGCTTCCCCCGGAATTCCTAACGCTCGCCCGGAACGACCTCGCTCGCATCCCGGTGCCCAAGACGGAAGAAACGAAATAAGCCTTACGGCCAATAGAAAAGCGCGTTGCCCCGATCGGGGTTCAACGCGCTTTTTTTTTAGTCAGTAGGTTTCGCCATGGGGCAGGATGATTACGTTAACGGAGACGCCTTTGGCGGCGGCCGCGGACTCGACCATCTCCTTCGTTATCTTGCCGCGCGGGCGGGGATGCGGCGGGGCGTCCCCGATCAGGATGATCTTCCGGTCCGCGAGCGGGTTCCATTCGTAGGAGAGCGCGCCGTCGAGCGCCTCGTAGACCGCTTCGGGGATATCGCGCCCGCCCTGCACGCGGAAGGCCCCGAGCGACTTTCGGAAGGTTCCGAGGTTCGTCGTGAAAGGACAGGCCTTCTTCACGAGGAAGTCCTCGAAGTAATCCTTGTATAAAACGAGGCCGATCCGCCAGGACGGATACTCGGCGAGCATGGTCGCGAGCGCCGGTTCCATGATCTCGCGGAGCTTGCCGATGTCGTCGGTCATGCTCTCAGTCGAGTCGATGACGAACACGAGATCAAGGCTCTTGCCGCCGGGCGGCGAAAGCGCGGACTTGATCATAGGGACGATGTCGTCCGGGCTTTTCGCGTACAGCGTCTTGCCGGACGAAACGGCCGCGATCGACGTGAAGGCGTCGACGGTATCCTTCATGTATATTTTATCCACGGGCGGATTAGGCGGAGGCAATGCCCTCTGCGTCACGGAAAGCTTGAAGGGATTGTCCTTGAACGACCCCGCGTAGTCCGCGTATGGGCGCGCGAAGGCGCGAATATTGAGGAAGGTGCCGTCGAGGACCTGCACCTCGCCGTTGCGCGACCAGGAATACCCGTAATTAATCATGTAGGGAATCCAGATATGATAAGCCTCGCCAAACGGCTCATAGCGCTCTGGCGTGGAGTCGATGAGGCTGAATACCTTTTTATCGTTGGGGATCGGCTTGCCGTCCAGATAGCGAATCTCGTCGCCGTTCACGGGATTCCACGCGACGGCGCGGTAGGCGTAGTTGTCCGCGCGCATGGCGGGGTCCTTGGTCGTCTCCGTCAAAAGAACCGAGGCGATGTCGCCCCTTTTGCGGATATAGAGATGGTATCCGCCTTCCGGACTCTGCACGATCCGAACGTCGTCCTTAGCGACCGTCAAGTCCTCCGCGGGCGCGAACGAGGCCGCGAGAAGGGCGAGAATGATGCCGATGATTCTCTTCATGCTTATTTTATCGGCCGGAAATCCCTGCGCCTTGCGCGCAATAATGCTACAATGGGTAACGCATGCCCAGAAAATTGGGGGAGGACCGAATGGCAAAAAAGAAAGAATCCGCGCTGCATAAAAAACTCGCGGGAGAGCTTATATCGCTGATACCCGACCTTGACGAGGAGGGCCTCGCGTTTCTCGTCGAGCAGGCGGGCGTTCACCTTCACAACATGGAGGTTGAGCGGATAGAGGCCGAGATGGCGGCCGAGGAAGCCTCGCCCAAAAAGAAGGGTACCAAGGGGAAGAAAGCCGCGGCGGATGGCGGCGCAGGCGATTCCAGTGCCGCCGTAACCGGCGTCGCTGTATCCAGCGCACGGCCCAGTGCCGACTACCGCATCGAGCGCTCGCCGAGCGGCGCGAGCTACCACATCATCACCCGGGGAAAGTGGAAGATGTTCAGCGACGCCGAGATGCTCCGCATGGTCAAGATCGCCCGATCGCCCGATTCGGTGGGCGAGGTCGCCGAACGCCTATACCATTGGCTCGACGAGGAACGACCCGACGCGTTCACCGAGCTCGACATCGAGTCGAAGCTCGACCCGCGCATGACCGAGCTCGTGCTTCTCCTCCGCGCCAAATTCGCCGTCAAGGACGCGAAGACCCGCTAGCCTGAGCGAGCTGACCCGCCGCGCGAGCTTACACGCGCCCGCTTGTCCCGGCGCGCTCTTCAATGTTAGTATGCGTTTCTATAAGGAGACACGCGGACATGGCGGGAAACACCTTTGGCACGCTTTTCAGGATCACCACATTCGGCGAAAGCCACGGAGCTGCGCTCGGCGTCATCATCGACGGCTGCCCTCCCGGAATCCCGCTCGACGAGTCCGTAATACAAGTCGAGCTTAACCGTCGCCGTCCCGGCGCCCACGCCCCGGAACAAGCACCCGCGGCGAGCTTAGCACCCGCGGCGAGCTTAGCACCCGCGGCGAGCTTAGCACCCGCGGAGGGTCAATCTCCCGCGGCAAACCTGACATCGCCGGCGAGCGAAACTCCCGCGGCGAGTCAAGCTCCCGATACCGGGCGGCTTAACCCCGCGACGACGGCCCGCAAAGAGGCCGACGCGTGCGAGATCCTTTCCGGGGTCTTTGAGGGAAGAACGACCGGCACCCCGATCGCCGTACTCATCCGCAACACCAACCAAAAATCGGACGACTATGGGGACATCGTCTCCAAGTTCAGGCCCGGTCACGCCGACTTTACCTATTTCAAGAAATACGGCGTCCGCGACTACCGGGGCGGCGGAAGGTCATCGGGCCGCGAAACCGCCGCGCGCGTGGCGGCTGGCGCGGTCGCGAAGGCGTTTCTCGAATCGAAGGGAATCCGCGTGATCGCGTGGACCTCCGAGGCCGCGGGCATCGTTTGCGAAAGCTTTGACGAAGGCGCCATCGAGGCGAACCAGTTCCGCGCGTGCGACCCGGTGGCGGCGGCAAGGATGCTCGAGCGCGTAACCGAGCTGAAGCGCTCAGGCGACAGCGCGGGAGGCATCGTGTCCTGCCGCGTGACCGGCGTCCCCGTAGGCTTAGGCGAGCCTGCGTTCGACAAGCTCGACGCCGAACTCGCGAAGGCCATCCTCTCGATCGGCGCCGTTAAGGGCATCGAATTCGGCAAGGGATTCGAGAGCGCGCGCATGACCGGCAGCGAATGGAACGACCCGATGCGCATCGATCCCGCGACCGGCAAACCAGACTTCGCGGGAAATAACGCGGGCGGCATCCTTGGGGGAATCTCCAACGGAGCCGACGTGACCTTCCGCGCGGCCGTCAAGCCCGTCCCTTCAATCTCCAAAACGCAGCAAACCGTCGACGTAAACGGGAACGAATGCGATATCGAGGTGAGGGGTCGACATGACGTGTGCCTATGCCCGCGCATCGTCCCCGTTATAGAGTCGATGACGGCCCTGACGATCGCCGACCTTTACCTCCGCCAGCTC
>DAOPXQ010000259.1:0-3504 GCA_035352395.1 Treponemataceae bacterium
AGTTGGTAGAGCAATGGACTGAAAATCCATGTGTCGACAGTTCAATTCTGTCCGATGGCAGATACGGGCCGGTTCCTTAGGGAATCGGCCCTTTTTTTGCAACCAAGACCCAAGCAAGTATCCCTCATCATTTTACCGCGCTCTCCCGAAGATTAATACATAGGAAAAAAACGATGCTGGGGAGGCTCTCGTGACGATTGCGATATTTCACAACGAAAAAACGAAGTCCGCTGCGAGTATCGCGGGCGACCTGATCAAGGCTCACACGCAGGGGATCTCATTCCATGACACCGGGAAGGTATGGGATAAAAAATACTGTAAAAACCCCATAATGCTATTGGATAAAATCTCGCACGCGTTTTTCTTTTACTCGGACATCCCCTCGGACCTATCCGTTTTTCTGTTCCTTGCGGGTTATTGCCTAGGGAAGGGAATACGCGTGGTCGTGATAGAGACCGATAAAAAAATCCCGCTTCCCGAGAACGCGAAGCACCTGACTATGGTCTTACCCGCGGAAAAAATCGACGAATATATTCATGCGGAGAAAATTCGGTACCTAAGGGAAGACAAGCAGGCGCGAGCGCGTGAATCCCTGCTTGAGAAGGGCATGCCCTGCTTCGACGAGAATTTCGTGCTCACCGTGGAATCCGGGGACGTCGAGATGGCGGGGCTATTCCTTGACGCGGGATTTAGCCCGTCGCTAGCGGATTCCCGCGGCGTTCCGCTTTTGTCGGTCGCCGTACGGGGGCAATACGTGGATTTGGCGAGAATGCTTATATCCGCCGGCGCCGAGATCGACCGTCTATCGGGCGACCGGCACTATTCGCCGCTCATGGACGCCGCGCAAAAGGGTGATTTGGCGATGGTTGAGCTGCTTCTTGAAAACGGGGCCAATCCCAACCTGACGAGCAAGGACGGTCAAACCGCGCTTATCGTGTGCGCCGGCAGGGGCGATTACGCCATGGCCGCGGTACTGGTGCGCTATGGCGCCGATCCCGAAATAAAGGACCAGCTTGGGATGTCCGCCTTGGGATACGCGCGTCTTTTCAATAACGAGAAGATGATGGAGCTGTTCAATATATCGCCCGCGTGATACACTGGGCTTCATGACAAGGATCGTTTTTACCGGCGGCGGAACCGGTGGGCATATTTTTCCAGGTCTTGCGGTCGTGGACGAACTCAAGTCGATATCCGACGCCGATATCGCGTGGATCGGTTCCTCAAGGGGCATCGATCGCGAGCTCGTTTCGGGCCATGGAGTCCGTTTCTACGGAATCCCTTCCGGAAAACTCAGAAGATACGTTGATTTTCGCAACGTGATCGACGCGTTCAAGATCGTCGCGGGCTGTTTCTGCGCGTTTTTCCTTATGCTCAAGCTGAGGCCATCGGTCGTTTTTTCCAAGGGGGGCTTCGTCAGCGTGCCGCCCTGTTTCGCGGCTTGGCTTCTCCGTATTCCCGTCATTACGCATGAGTGCGATTTTTCTCCCGGGCTCGCGACGAGGATAAATTCCCGTTTCGCTTCGCGCATTCTCGTCTCGTACGAGGATACGCGCGACGCGTTCGACGCCAAGAAAAAGGCGCGCGTTACCGTTACCGGCAATCCCGTTCGCGGCGCGTTTTACTCCGTTCAAGCTGAGCGGGGCAGGGCGTTTCTCGGGTGCTCGGATTCGTCGTTACCCATCGTGATGGTTCAGGGCGGAAGTCTTGGCGCCAGGCAGGTAAACGACATGGTCTCGGGATGCGTCGACCGCCTATGCGAGACGTGCCTCGTGGTCCATCAGACCGGTTCGGGAAACGTCGATCAATTCGCTACCTCGCAAAACCCGATAGTGAAGGAACGCTATAAACCCTATCCATTCATTCGCGCCGAGATGGCGGACGTCGTCGCCGCCGCGGATATCGTCGTGTCCCGCTCGGGAGCGAACGCAATCTGGGAATGCGCCGCGGCAGGCAAGCCCATGATCCTCATCCCCCTGGAAAAGGGCAGTTCAAGGGGCGATCAGGTCGAGAATGCCGCGTATTTCGTGTCCAAGGGCGCCGCGGTCATGCTTTCCGGAAAGGACGCCACGGCGGACAAACTGCTCGAGGCCGTGGGAACCCTCATACGCGACGAGAAACTCAGGCGCGGGATGGCCGGCAACGCGCGTTCGCTTGGCGCTTCGAGACCTGCGGCGGCGATCGCCCTAATAGTGCGGGACGAAGCCGCGAAAAGAGCGGGAAGCGGCCGATGATCCTGAACGCGTTTGACGTCGCGATGATCGTCGTATTGGTCGCCATAACGATCAAAGTAACGCTCTCCGGATTCGTCGCGGAGTTCTTCTCGAAGGCTGCGGTCCTCCTCGCGGCCGCGTGCGCCGTGCTCTTTTACGGGCGCTTCGCGGTATACGTCGAGCGTCTGGCCGGTCCGTCGGGCTATCCCGGGATCATTTCGTTTTTGCTTATTTTTCTCGTCGTTTACCTATTGGTGAAAGGCTTGCAGAAAGTCGTCGGTACCGCCTTCGAGGGCGAGTCGATGAACAATCTCGATCGCGCGTTGGGTTTTTTCCTGGGGATCGCCGAGGGCCTTACCCTTATCGCGGTAATATTGATCGCCGCGAACGTCCAGCCATGGTTTGACCTCTCAGGCGTATTGGGCGAAAGCCTTGTTGCCCGCGTCATGGCGCCGCTTGTCTCGGGAACTCCCGGGGTAATCTCCGGAATCGTTCCGGACATGAGATAAGGGGTATCGCTAATGTTTGAAAACCTAATTGCGCAGCCGGCGACCGGTTTGCTCTCGGACGATATACTCGCGTCGCGTCTTCCGCAATCGATGCTTTTTTCCGGGCCACAGTCGTCGGGCAAGCTTACCGCGGCGCTCGAGCTCGCCCGCGTGCTTTCCTGCGCGAACGGCGACGCCGTCTGGACCTGCGCGTGCCAGTCGTGCGCGCGGCACAAAGAACTGATCAATCCCGACCTCTTGGTTCTTGGACCTCGCGACTGCATTCTTGAAATTCGCGCTGCCGCGAGGGCGTTTCTCGAAAACAGGGGAACTGCGTCCCGCTATTTATTCATTCGCTCGATTAGGAAGCTTACCTGCCGCTTTAATACATGCTTCATGGATCAAGAAGATTCGCGGGTCGCGAAGGCCTACCCCTTGCTCGCGGACATCGAGGAACGCCTTGAGGAAATAGACCCGTCCCGCCCCCTTACGGAAGACCTGACCGCGCTCGGTAAAAGTGTCAACGCGATCGTGGATCTTGCGGAGAGGCTCGAGGATGATTTTCTGTACGACTCGATTCCCGTCGCGCTCGTCAGGAGCGCCTCGTCCTGGGCTCGGCTTTCTCCCTCCGGTAAGATGAAAACGGTGATCATCGAGAACGCCGACCGCATGCAGGACGCGGCTCGCAACGCCTTCCTCAAGATTCTCGAGGAGCCTCCGTCGAACGTCGTGTTCATTCTCACCACCTCGCGGAGGGGCGCGATCATGCCGACGATTCTTTCGCGGGTCCGAACGTACGCCTTCGT
>DAOPXQ010000260.1:0-3504 GCA_035352395.1 Treponemataceae bacterium
CCGCGCACGTCGAGATGATGGGCCTCATCGGCATGGGCAACAACCCGATGGTCGGCGCCTCCGTGTCGATCGCGGTCGCCGTGTCGGAAGCGATGAAGAAATAATCGCGAAAGCGATGACGCACGTGCGTTTGAAGGTTCGCATTGCGGACTTTCGAGAAGCCGCGGGCCCGCAAGGGTTCGCGGCTTTTTTTTGCGGTTCGCATTTTGCGGTTCGCATTGCGAATTTCGCAAATCTTGTTCGGGCGAATGGGCTGACGGTTGTTCTGTTTGTGGGAAACTGGGGCGTGTCCCTGAGAGAACCGCCCGTGGCGGTTCTCTCAGGGTCGGGCCTTTCATTCCAATCTTTGGCGCCGTCGCCCCTTCCGGGGCGCCGTTTCCAAAGGATTTCCATTTCAGTCCCTCACGCGAAGAGAAGAAAGAATCGCGTTCAGCTCATTACTCGACCGGAATAAGAATCCTGAACTCCCCGTAGTCGTCAGCGGCGTTCGCGAGGTCGACGTACTCGAGGTGCCAGCCCGCGCGGGCGCATTCGAGGTTTTGGGGGAGCCAGTCGCGAAAGACCGCGTCGTAGAGGGCGGCGACGTCCGACCAGAGAAGGCGCGTGGGGTGGACGCGCGAGACGAGGAGAAACTCGCGAAACGTGCCCTGCGCGATCGCGATGTGCCGCATCCCTTCGGGCGGCGGGGACTTCGGTTCGTTCCGGAGTTCCGCGCAGGTGTGGTACCGGTTGTCGCTCTGGTTATCGCAATGCTCGACGTAGCCGACGTATCGCCGGGGAAAGAGCGGCTCGCGGATACGGGGGATTTCCTCGGCGATAAAGCGGTTCGCGATCCGGGCGACCGTGTTGTCGGCGATGTTCTCGTCGTCGGTGACGAAGTGCCTGACGCCGAAGAGCGCCATCGGCGGCCGCGCGACGAGACGCGGGGCGAGGAGGGCGCTCTCGGTTCCGACGGGGATGATCCCGTCGGGCTTGATCGGCTCGGTGACCTCGAGGAGCGTTTTACGGGTTCGCCACGCGCCGGGCGTGAGTCCCCAGCGATTTTTAAACGCGCGATCGTAACTCTGCTCATGGGCAAAACCGCTCGCGAGTGCGACGTCGAGGATTGATCGCGTGCCGTCCCCAAGGTATTCAAGGCTTTCGCTCAAGCGACGGCGCCGCACGTATTCCGCCAGGGGATACCCCGTGAGCGCGCGGAAGACGCGGTGAAGATGGTACTTTGAAAGGCCCGCCTCGGCGGAAAGCTCATCGAGCGCGAGCTGCTCTGAAAGGGATCGCTCGACGAGGTTAACGACGCGTTCGAGGGCGCCCTGATAGTGATCGCGCATCCTTCGATTGTACCAGCCGATGCCTAAAACGCGCAAGAATGGTTCATTCGGAATTTCGCAAAGGGATTATCATTTAGCCATGAAAACACCGATCCTTGCGATCTTTACGGTCGCCCTTATGTCTCTTGCCGTTTCGTGCGGCGGCTCGAGTCCCCGCGTGCTCGAGAAAACGAAGCGAACCGATACCCTCGTGAAGTTCACGTTTGAGTCGAAGGCCATCGTCCAGGGGAAGCTTGAAAAACGGCCCGAGGCAACGCTCTTCGTTTCGCTTCCCGACTCGTACCGCTCGTCGCCCAATCGGCGTTACCCGGTCGTGTATGCCCTGCATGGCTTCGGCGACGGAGGGATGTCGATGGTCCTAACGCTTCGCGGCAAGGGTTCCTCGGGACCGGACGTTCCCGAGGTTATCGTCGTTGGGATAGAAGGCGGGAACAGCCTTGGTGGTTCCTTCTTCGCAAACTCGCCCGCAACGGGAAATTGGGAAGATCTCGTGACAAGCGAGGCCATTTCCCTCGTTGACCGGAAATTCCGAACAATCGCGAGCCCCGAGGGGAGAGCGCTCGCCGGTTACTCGATGGGCGGCTTCGGCTCCTGGCGCATCGCCTTATCCCGACCCGATCTTTTCTGCGGATCATGGGCCGCCTGTCCCGGCGCTTGGGACGAAAACGGGCTCGCCGATACCCTTTCAGGCTGGAGTTCGACGTACCGGAACGCGTACGGAGCGGCCTACGCGCCTGATCTCTCGCTCGCGCCGCCCTACGCACGGATCCCGAAGCTTGACGGGACGCCCGAGGACAACGCGATCGCGGCAGAATGGCGAAAAGGCTTCGGGAGCGTCGATGAGCGGCTCGCGGCCTATGCGCAGCAGCCTTGCAAGCTCAAGCTTGTTTCCCTCGCGTACGGGAATCGCGACGGGTACGGATGGATTATCCGCGGAACCCGCTATATCGCCGACCGTATGGGAAAAGCGGGCGTGCCCGTGGAGATTCGCGAATTCAACGCCGGCCACTTGGTCACCGACGACATGATCAAGGAAAGCTATGTGCCGTTTCTCAAGGCCGTATTTCGCTGATAGGCGAAGGCTTTGATTCCTGCGATTAGATTCCCTGCGCGACGTGCGAGGCGAAGCGCGCCTTGATATCGGAAGCTCCCTTGCTGATGGGCACTTCCTCGCCCGAGTCGAGCGTGATGGCAACGTTCGCTATGGTCTGGGCATAGTCGAGGTTTACGAGAAAACTCTTATGGCAGCGCAGGAACCGTTCGTCGTCGCAGAGCCGCTCGAAGTTGTCGAGCTTATCGTAGTAGCTGATGTCGCCCGAAGAGCGCGTGTGCACGGTAACGACGCGCGCGCGGCTTTCGGCGAAGCGGATATCGCCGAGGGCGATGCGATGGATCCGGTGCCGCGCCTCGACCTGGACGAACCGTTCGGTCGAAGGCGCGCGCGAGCGCAGCGCTCGGTCTAGCGCGTCCGCGAGCGCCTGAGGTTCTATCGGTTTCAGAAGATAGTGGATGGCCCGTACCCCGAAGCCCTCGATCGCCCGGTCGCGCGCGCTCGTCGCGAAGACGATGGCGCAGTCCTCGTCGACCTTCCGGATCTCGCCCGCGACGGCGATGCCGTCTTTTTCCCCCATGTAGATATCCAGGAAGAGTATGTCGAATCGTTCGCCGCGGCCGATCGCGGCAAGGAGCGCTTCCCCGCCGGTAAAACGCTGAATAGCGAGGCTCATGCGGTTCGTCCTTCCCCATTCCTCGATAAGCGTCGCGATCTTCTTCAGTTCGCTCGCCTCATCGTCGCATACGCCGATTTTTATCAATGACTTTACCTCGCGTTGAACAAAATGCCGCAAGAACGTATTATCATGCATACGGTAACTTTTCAAGTTTCTCGTCACCCGGAGGTCGTGCATCAGTATGCTCTTTAGCCCCATTATTCCGGTAATCACCTATGCGTTGCAGACCGTCGTCGAGTATGCGACCCTTACGAAAAGGCGTTCGTTTCTTGAACATGTTTTAGTTCGGGTTTTGGCGCTCTGCTGTGCCTTAGGGAGCTTCTTCTTGATGAGGCGCCTGGGCATTCACTCGGTCTTCCTTTATTATTTTTGCACCATCCCGCTCTTTATCCCGTGCGCGGTGCTTTTCACGGAGACCGTCGCCCAAAAGGTGTTTTTCTGTTTTA
>DAOPXQ010000261.1:0-3497 GCA_035352395.1 Treponemataceae bacterium
GGACGAGCGCGGCATGCGAGGCTCGCGCGGAGAACTTCGCGATGAATTCCTCGTCCTTCGCGAACTGGGCCTGCTGTCGGTTATACGTCGCGACGAGCTGCTCTCGCCTGATCTCCCGCTCGCGAAGATAGAAATCGTAGTCGCCGGAATATGACGTGACTTTTCCGTTCGCGACCTCCACGGTGCGCGAGCACAGTCGCGTCATGAAGTCGCGGTCATGGCTCGTCATCACGAGGTCGCCCTTAAAATCGTTGAGCCATTGCTCGAGCCATACGATCGACTCGACGTCAAGGTGGTTGGTCGGCTCGTCCATTAGGAGTACGTCCGGCTCGAGCACGAGAATCCGCGCGAGCGCGATGCGCATCTTCCATCCGCCGGAAAAATGCTCCACCGGCTCGCCGAAGCGCGAGGGGCCGATCCCGAGTCCGGTAAGTACGGCCTCCGCGCGGGATTCGAGGTTGTATCCGTCGCGATGCAAAAACTCGGATTGCAGTTCGCCGTAAGCGTTCATTTCCGCGTCGCTCAAGGGTTTCGCTGAAGGGTCGCCCATGCGATGCTCGAGTTCGGCGAGCTTCTGCCCGGTTTCCCATACCGCGCCCGCGCCCGCGAGCACTTCCTCGAGCGCGCTTCTGCCGGACATCTCTCCGACGTTTTGCGAGAAGTACCCGATGACTGTGCCGGGGTCAATGCACGCCTCGCCCTTGTCGGGCTTTTCCTCTCCCGCGATCACGCGGAGGAGCGTCGTCTTCCCCGCGCCGTTCGGCCCGACGAGACCGATGCGGTCGCCGCTTCGTATCAGAAAATCACCGTTGTCTAAAATGACGCGGCCGCCGTACGCGACGCGAATGCCGGAAAGCTTGATCATGGGGCGACGCTCCTTAGGCGTTTGTACGGGCGTGCTTCTTGCGGTCGAGTTCCGTCAGGATGATCTTGCGCACGCGAATCGATTTCGGCGTTACCTCGACCATCTCGTCCTCGTGCAGAAGGAGGATCGCGCGCTCAAGCGTCATCGGCTGAATCGGAGTCAATGTCAGCGCCTCGTCCTTGGTAGTGGAGCGCATGTTCGAAAGTTTCTTTTCCTTTGAGGGATTGACGACGAGGTCAAACTGCAGGTTGTGCTGACCGACGATCATGCCCTCGTATACCGGCTCGCCCGCGACGATGAAGAGGAATCCGTGCGGCTCTAGGTGGTAGAGACCGTACGTAACGCCGACGCCATTATGGTCGGAAACGAGAAAGCCGTTAGTGAACTCGTTGAAGTCCCCGCGGTATTCCTCGAAGCCCGTGATTATCGCGTTCATGATGCCCGTACCTTTGGTGTTGGTCAGGAACCGGTCGCGATACCCGAGGAGCGCGCGAGAGGGAACTGAGAATTCCAGGTGAACGCGCCCGCCGTCGTGGCTGGTGTACGTGAGCATGCGACCCTTGTGCCCGGAGAGTTCCGTGGTGACGTTTCCCGCGTAGATCTCCGCGCAATCGATGTATACGTGCTCGATCGGCTCGAGCTTTTTTCCGTTTTCGTATTTGAATATGACTTCCGGCCTCGTCACGCCGAGCTCGTAGCCCTCGCGGCGAAGCGTCTCGATGAGGATGACCAGCTGGAATTCGCCCCGTCCGCGGACGAGGAATCCTCCGCCGATATTCTCGCTGTCCACAAGCAGCGACACGTTTTTCAGCGTTTCCCTTTTCAGTCGCTCGAGTAATTGGGTTGACGTTGGGTTCTTTCCCTCGGTTCCGGCGAGAGGGGACGTGTTGACGGAGAAGCGCATGGACACGGTCGGTTCGTCGATTACGATGCGCGGAAGGGCCTTGGGCGCGTCGCGGGTACATATGGTGTCGCCGATCTTCACGTTCTCGATTCCCGAAAGCACGATGATATCGCCGGTTTGGGCCGTTTCCGCGTCGACGAGCTTGATGCCCTCATGCGTTTGCAGTTTCGATATGCTCAGGTTCTTTCGCGCGTCGCCTTCGCCGATGCATACGAGCGCGTCCTTTGAGTGGGCGATTCCGTTGATGACCTTTCCGATGGCCTGACGCCCGAAGAAGTCGGAGTACGAAAGGTCGGAGACGAGCATCTGGAAGGGCTCTCCCGCCGTAAACGAAGGGGCGGGCAGCCTCCCGAGGATCATGTCGAAGAGCGGCGTGAGATCGCCGGTTTCGTAATCGCCCTCGAGCGCTGCGCGCGCGATTCCCCGTTTGCCGACGGCGTAAAGAAGGGGAAAGTCGAGCTGATCGTCATTCGCGCCCAAGTCGATAAAGAGGTCGAATACGTCGCTCAGGACCTCCTTCGCGCGCGCGTCGGGTCGGTCGATTTTGTTAATTACGACGATGACGGAACAGCCGAGCGCAAGCGCCTTGGAAAGGACGAAACGGGTTTGCGGCAACGGCCCTTCGCACGCGTCGACGAGAAGGATTACCCCGTCTACCATCGATAGCGCGCGCTCTACCTCGCCTCCGAAATCCGCGTGGCCCGGGGTGTCGAGAATGTTGATCTTAACGTCCTTCCATACGACGGAACAGTTTTTCGCGGCTATGGTGATTCCGCGCTCGCGTTCGAGATCCATGCTATCCATGAAACGTTCGGGAACGTCCTGTCCTGCCCTGAAGGCCCCCGCTTGGGCGAGCATGGCGTCGACGAGCGTGGTTTTGCCATGGTCGACATGCGCGATTATCGCGATGTTGCGAATTGAGGGGTTTTTAGCGTCTGTGTGAATCAAAGAAGTGTCCTGATTGCCCATTCGCGGGCTAGTGCGAGATGGCCATCACTATACTTCGCGCGGGGTTTAAAGTATACAGCGCGAAAACGGTATTTATCGCTCCTCGTTTAGAATTTCCAGTCAACGGTCAGTCCGTTCTCGAGGCCCTGCGAATGTTCGAGCCCGTGATATATGATAAGGTATTTCAACGAGAGGCTTGACGTTATCTTCGCCCTTAGCTTAAGGCCCGCCGACCATTCCCATGCCGTTTGCCCGTCGTCGAACGAGAGTACCCCGGAGGACACGAGAGTGAAAAAAAAGCGCTTCTGCAAGGCATACGTGTTCTCGAGTAAGACGGTATGAGCGTCTATCCCGTCGGAGTAATGCCCATAATAGTATCCGAGTTTCGGCGCGTACTGCGGCAGGACGTACCATTCGAAATACGCGCTCGGAATGACGTACCAGAAACCCGTCGCGTGGTTGTAGTTGCCCTTGACCTTGATCGAAGCCGTCGAATCGTCGGTCTCCCTTACGCCCTCGAGCGAGCCTTCCTGCGCGATATCGCCAAACTCGTTCGTCGAGAGACCATAGATCGCCTCCGCGTAAAAGCCGCCGCCGGGAACCCAGACGAATCCCGGCTGAAAGAGCGTTCTCGTCTCGAGATTGTTTTTAGAGACGCGAACGCGTACCGTCGGGTTTAAATTCGGCGTGACCGAGAACATGAAGACGTCCTCTGCGTACGACGAATAAACGCCGTTGTCGTAGAATATCGCGTTCGCGTCGAGAATATCCCTCATACGG
>DAOPXQ010000262.1:0-3485 GCA_035352395.1 Treponemataceae bacterium
GTCGATAGTCGGGGACGGCATGAAGCGCCGTAAAGGCGTCGCGGGTACCTTCTTCTCGGCGCTCGCCTTCGGCGGCATCAACATCCACGCGATCGCGCAGGGCTCCTCCGAGCGCTCGATCAGCACGGTGGTTTCGCTCGAGGACGGCGACAAGGCCGTCAGGATCGCCCATCGGTTCTTTTTCAATACCATGCAGACCGTCGAGGTGTTCCTCTTCGGCATCGGCGTCGTCGGGGGCAAGCTCCTGGACCAGATCCGGCTCCAGCAGGAAGGCTTGCGAAAGCAGCGCGTTGACCTGCGGGTCTGGTGCGTCTGCAACTCCCGCAAGATGCTCGTTTCCAAGGAAGGCATCGGGCTCGATACCTGGCGCGAGCGGCTCGAGTCGGCCAAGGACGCCTCGTCCGTAGACGCGGTACTCGCGTTCGTGCGCGCGGAGAAGCCCCTTAATCCGGTATTCGTGGACTGCACTGCCTCCGGGGCCCTGCCCGAGCGCTATCCCGACATTCTCGCGGCCGGCATGCACATCGTCACCCCGAACAAGCGGGCGAATTCACTCTCGATGGAATTCTACTGCGCGCTCCGCGAGACGGCCGTGGCGAACCGGAAGCGTTTCCTCTACGAGACGAACGTCGGCGCGGGGCTTCCCGTCATCGATACCTTCCAGAGCATGATGAAGTCGGGGGACTCCCTGATCGATTTCTCCGGAATCCTCTCGGGGTCTCTGTCGTACATATTCGGACGCCTCGACGAGGGCGCGAGTTTCTCGCAGGCGGTGCTCGAGGCGCGGGAGAAGGGCTTTACCGAGCCCGACCCCCGCGACGACCTCTCCGGCACCGACGTCGCCCGGAAGGCGCTTATCATCGCGCGCGAGGCGGGCTATAGCCTTGAGCTCGCCGACATCGCGATCGACACCGTGTTCCCCGAGGGCTTCGACCTTGGCGGCACCGTGCAGGAATTCCTCGCGCGGCTCCCGTCGGTCGACGCCTGGTTCGCCGAGAGGATCGCCACGCTCCGCGCGGGCGGGAAGGCGCTTCGCTTCGCCGCTAGCGTGCGGGGCGAGACCGGCGAGACCCGCGTCGGCGCGCTCGAGGTTCCGCTCGCCCATCCGCTCGCCGCGATACGGGGCGGAGAGAACGCGTTCGTATTCACCACCAAATACTATTCCCCGATCCCGCTCGTGATACGCGGGTACGGGGCCGGCGCCGACGTGACGGCGTCCGGAATCTTCGCAGACATACTAAGGACGGCAAAATGGTAATCGTACTCGAAAAAAATATACGCGACGACGACAAACGTCGCATCCGCACCTTCCTCGAGAAAAACTCCCTCCGCGTCAACGAGATCGCGGGAGACGAGGAAACCATATTCGGCGCCGTCGGCAAGGTCGGCATCGACCCGCGCGAGGTGGAGATACTTCCCGGCGTAAAGCAAGTCATCCCTATATCCAAGCCCTATAAGATGGCTTCCCGCGAGTTCAAGCGGGATAACTCGATCATCACCGTTCGCGGCGTAAAGTTCGGCGGTAACCGCGTTTCCGTGATCGCCGGACCCTGCGCCGTCGAAAGTCGCGAGCAGATGATGGAGTCCGCCGCGCGCGTCGCCGAGTCCGGGGCCGTCATGCTCCGGGGCGGCGCGTATAAGCCACGCACCAGCCCGTACGCGTTCCAGGGAATGGGCGAGGAAGGCGTCAAGATCCTCCGCGAGGCGGGAGACGCCTACGGCCTCCCCGTCGTGACGGAGATCGTTTCCGCCGACCATATCCCGGCGATGATCGACTACGTCGACGTGTACCAGATCGGCGCGCGCAACATGCAGAACTTCGAGCTCCTAAAGAAGGTCGGCGCGCTCGCCAAGCCCGTCATCCTGAAGCGCGGGCTTTCCGCGACGATCGAGGAGTGGCTCATGGCCGCCGAGTACCTGCTCGCGAGCGGCACCGAGGACGTCATCCTCTGCGAGCGCGGCATACGCACGTACGAAAAGGCAACGCGAAACACGCTTGACCTTTCGGCCATCCCGATACTCCGTTCCCTCACGCACCTTCCGATCATCGTCGACCCGAGCCACGCGGTCGGCATCCGCGACAAGGTTCCCCCAATGGGACTAGCCGCGATAGCCGCTGGCGCGGACGGGCTTATCGTCGAGGTGCACCCGCACCCCGAATGCGCCATGTCGGATGGCGCCCAGTCGCTCTATCCCGAGCAGTTCGAGAAGATGATGCGCGATATCGAGGTCCTCGCCCCCGTCGTCGGCCGTTCCGTCTCGCGCCGCCCGACTTCCGCGGGAACGGCGCGTCAGTCGATTCCCGGTCAGGCGCCGATTATGCCGACGGGCTCGGGAACCGCATCCAATGCCCAGGTTACGTGCGCCTATGCGGGCGGCCGCGGCGCTTACGCCGAACAGGCCATTCACCGCTATTGGGACGAGAACGCGACCGCGGTGAGCGCGTCCAATTTCCGCGAGGTCATCAACTCCATCCTCGACGGCAGGGCAACCTTCGGCATGCTTCCCATAGAGAACAGCCTCGCGGGCTCCGTCTACGAAAACTACGACAACCTTACCCGTTGCGAGGACATCGAGATCGTGGGATCGGTCACACTGCGCATCGAGCATTCGCTCCTCGCCGTGAAGGGCGCGAGCCTTGAGTCGATCGAGAGCGTCTACTCGCATCCCCAGGGGCTAGCCCAGTGCGACGAGTTCCTCTCGAAGTATCCCTCCTGGAAGCATATCGAGACCGAATCGACCTCCGGGGCCGCCGAGCTCGTGGCCGTAAGCGGGGATAAAAAGAAAGCCGCCATCGCGAGCGAGATCAACGCGTCCATCTATGGGCTCGAGGCGCTTCGCTCGGGGATTGAGACGAATCCCCGCAACTATACCCGCTTCGTCGTCATCGCCCGGTCCGGTACCGTCGTCTGCGAGGCCCCCAACCACGCGAGCGTCATATTCTCCACGGCGAACGAGCCCGGCGCGCTCTATAACGCGCTTGGCATACTCATGCGGAACGGCCTTAACCTGACCAAGCTGGAATCCCGCCCGATTCAGGGCGAGCCCTGGCGCTATCGTTTCTACGCGAACGTCGCCCTCCCGGAGGGCGTCGGTTCCAGCGTCGTCGCCGCGGAGCGGATCAAGTCGACGCTTGCGGAAATGGAAAAGATGAGCAATGATCAGGGTGTCGTCCAGGGCGTGCGCGTCCTCGGGCTCTACAATTCCAAGGAGCTATCATGAAAAGGTACGTAATCACCGTTCTCGTCGAGAACCATTCGGGCGTTCTGAGCCGCGTTTCCGGGCTTTTTAGCCGGAGGGGATACAACATCGACAGCCTTACCGTCGGCGTTACGGACAACCCAGAGCTCTCGCGGATGACGATCGTCGTCCGGGGCGATGAATACATACTTGAACAGATCGAAAAGCAGCTCGCCAAGCTCGTCGAGGTCGTCTCGATAAAGCATTGCGATCCCTCGATGACCGTCGTGCGCGAGCTCGCGCTC
>DAOPXQ010000263.1:0-3480 GCA_035352395.1 Treponemataceae bacterium
GAAAGTAGTCGCGCGCCCGGTCAAGGAGAATCCCCGAGGCGCCGAGCGACGAGAGAATTTGGTCGATACCGAGATAGCAGCCCACGACCATGGCGAGGCTGACGATGCCCGCGATGAAAAATCCCGACTCCGCGACCCTTCCGAGGAGCCCCTCGTTTCGCTCGCCGATGGCGCGCGCGACGAGCGAGCTCAAGCCAACCGATAGCCCGTTCGAGAACGCCATCGCGAGCATGACGATCGGGAAGATGAGCCCGGTCGCCGCGATGTAGGAAGAGTCGTTCTTGTCGATCCAGCTGACGAACAGCGTATCGGTGACGTTGTACGCTATTTGGAACAGGCCGCCGAGAACTATCGGCAGGGCGAGCTTGACGATGACCCGCGTGATGCTTCCCCCGAACATCCCGGGGATTTCGTGTCGTTGAGAATCGGACATTTTTGGTATCGCTCCTTACGTGATGCGCGAAAGCCTAGAGGCATTAAAAATATATGTCAATACGGGTTATCCCTGAGATTAAAAAAAAGGGCTGCCGCGATTCGGGCAACCCCTTAACCAAAGGTCAATGTCGTTCACCGGACAACCTCCGCTATTTCGCGATGATCGTGAAAGTCAGCGTGTCGCCGTAGGAAGACTCGTCGAGGAAGTAATCGGCCCCGTTGAAAGAGACCGTCACCGCCTTCGAGACGCCCTCCGCGACGGTCTTCGCCGAAGCGTCGCTCACGATCGCGACTCCGCCGGTGAATTGCGCGTTGGCGCCGTCGTATTTGACGCTATACGGAAGCTCGTCGTTGGTCGCCGCGCTTCTGAGCGTCGGGGACGGGGTCCCGTTGGCCTTCGCGTTCGACGACTCAAGAACGACGGTGTAGCCGGCTTTCTTGTTGCTCCGCTCGACGACGGTCGCTACCCGAAGGTCCGACACGGTTTGCGTCAGCGGCAGGTTCTGGGCGACGGCCTCGCTCGTGACCGCCAACTCGATGATCGCCGGTACGGTACCGGAGATCGCGATGCTGCCGGTCGTCGCGGCGGCGGCCGGGAAAGCGATGATCGCGGCGAGCGCTATCATCGACATATACTTGGTGTTCGTGCTTTTCATATCAAACCTCCTTATGTGGTTGACGTCTATGTATTAGCAAGAACCGTGCCAAGCGGTCGCGACGAACGCAGAAATTTCCTTTCTCTTTGCGCTCAAAGGAGATATTCCGTTGTGGCGCACGGTCCGAATCTGTCCGAGACTCGACACATTCGCCGAAACCGTCGAAAACTCGCCCGCGCGGTCGAAAATCACGATTTTTCTCGCATCGTTCATTGCATTCCGCGGCTCGCCCGCCTAGGCTTTATACTAAGGGGGGCATCGCATGGTCTTACTCGCGGTAGACGACGATGTTCTGCAACTTCAGGTAATAGAACGATTTTGCTCGGCGATCGAGTATCCCTTAATAGAATTTTACGGCGCGGCCGACATGAAAGGCTGCATGGAACGCGCCTCGAATCTCGTCGTCGACATCGTCATAACCGACCTTCATTTGGCGAACGAGTCCGGCTTCGACGTGCTTAAGGCCGTTAAGGAACTGAATCCCGGCATCGCCGTCATACTGATGACGGCCTATGAGGACGCCCGCGAGGCCGTCTCGCTCCTGAAGGCCGGCGCCGACGACTATCTCGTGAAGCCGATACGGAAGGATGATCTCCAGCGCATCGTGCTCCGAGTCAACGAGCGGGACGCGCTCATGCACGAAGCCCTGCTGCCTCCGGTAGCGGGCCCATCCGCGTCGCCCGCGACGGCGGGGATCGTGTACCAAAGCGACGTGCTCGCCGGTATCCTGAGCGTCGCCGCGCGGGCGGCGGCGAGCTCGGCGACCGTCCTCGTCTCGGGCGAGAGCGGCACGGGAAAGGAACTCGTCGCGCGGTTCATCCACGAACGGAGCGGCCGGACCGGATCGTTCGTGCCGGTCAATATCTCCGCCTTGCCCGAGACGCTCGCGGAATCGGAGCTCTTCGGCCACCGGAAGGGATCGTTCACCGGCGCCGATTCAGATCGGGTGGGGCGCTTCGAGGAAGCGGCCGGCGGGACCCTGTTCCTCGACGAGATCGGCGACATCTCGCCGGCCCTCCAAGTCAAGCTCCTCAGGGCCCTGCAGTTCGGGGTGATCGAGCGCATCGGCGAGAACGTCCCGCGGAAACTGGACGTGCGCATCGTCGCGGCGACGAACCGCGACCTCCCCGCGCTTATCCGCGAGGGGCGCTTCCGCCAGGACCTCTTTTACCGCCTGAACGTCATCGAGATCAGGCTGCCGCCGCTCCGCGAGCGGAAGGAGGACATTCGCCTGCTCGTCGACGAGTTCGTCAAGCGCTACGCGAAGCGCGACGGCAAGGACATCAAGGGGATATCGCGGGACGCCTTCGACGCGCTGATCAAGCGCCCGTTCCCGGGAAACGTGCGCGAGCTCGAGAACCTCATCGAGCGCGCCGTCGTGCTTTCGCGGAGCGACTATATCCGCGTGGAGGACCTGCCCCCGCCGCCGTCACCCGAGGACGAGGAGGGCTTTTGCGTACGCACGGTCCCGGAAGGCGCGTACGAAACGTCCCTGCGGGATTTCGAGCGGGAACTGGTTTCGGGGGCGCTCAAGCGCTCGGGCGGAAACCAGAGCGCGGCGGCGAGATCGCTGGGCATCAGCGAGCGGCACCTCAGGTCGAGGCTCGATCTTCTGGGACTGAAGTGATCCCGTCTCGACCGATCGGTCGAGCGCTCGTCCGCATGGTCGAAGCGCGCGGCTCTCGGGCGAATGCCGATCGGGGGCCAAGCCCAAAAAAGCGTTATCGTGCATGAAGTTCGCGGAAATGGAATCATAGATCGGTTACTTGGCATGGTTAATGCAGCGTCCTTACCGCCGACTCGATGAGGAGGTTCCCATGTTTAGCGCAAATAAGGCCGGAGTCGCATTCCTGCTCTTCGCCCTCGCGGTCGCCCAATCCTGGGCCTTTACGCTTGAGCCCATGACGGCGCAGCTCGCGCCGTCCGGGGAAAAAAGCATCGCCACCTTTCGCGTGGACAACGACGGCCCGTCGAAGATCGCGATCAGGTTTCGCGTCCTCACCCGCGACGTGTCAAGCGACGGCACGGAATCGAACGCGCCAGCCGACGCGCAATTCGCCGTGTATCCCGCGCGCGCGCTCGTCGAGCCCGGGCGCTTCGCGACGGTGAAGATTCAATGGCGCGGCGCCGCGAGCCCGGATCGGGAACAGTGCTTCAGGTTCGTCGCCGAGCAGGTTCCCGTCGACGCCGATCAGGAAACGGCCACGGGGCTCCGCATCCTATTCCGGTATATCGCGTCGGTATACGTTTCCGAAAACTCGTTTGCCCCATCCCTGGGAGTAGTCGCCCAAAATTCGTCCGATCAGTCGGGGAAGCAGGGCGTTTCCGTCGAGCTATCGAACCGGGGCACGCGGCACGTGGTCGCCAAGGACCTCACCGTCGATCTCTC
>DAOPXQ010000264.1:0-3467 GCA_035352395.1 Treponemataceae bacterium
CGACTTCGACTTTTCCCCGTACAACGAAAAAGCTCGGACGATGGTCCTCGTCGCCCGGAAATAAAAGAGGGGAACCGGATGGTTCCCCGCGATCCGGCTGGCATGGCGTCCCTCGACAAGAGTCGGCGCCTGACGTTCATCTCGACGAGTCGCGTCCTCTTTCTTCGCCGAATTGTCTCGGGCGCTCATGCCATCCGGATCGCGTGCCACATTCGTTCCCTGCGAAAAGAAACACACGTCGCGGGTTCCCCTGGCTCCGAAAGTTTTTCGCGCGTCGCGAAAAACGTTTCTCCGCCACCCCTCGGGATAAAAAGGTTGCGCGCTCGGGTAAGCGGGAGTATTATTTGCCTATCGTATCAGTGAAACGAAAAGGATTATCAAATGAGAAAAGTCGCATTGAGTGTCGCCCTCTTCTTCGTTGTCGCTTTATCGGCTTGCAAGCAAGCTTCCTCGGCAGACCCCGTCGTTCCTCCCACGCCAGTCGCGCATACGGTCACCTTCGTCGCCTCGGGCGGCGAAGGGACGATGACCCCGCAGTCGATCGTCGAGGGACAATCGGCCGCGCTGACGCCGAATGCGTTTACCAAACAAGGGAACTTCTTCGCGGGCTGGTCGACCGGCGTCGCCGGAAGCGCGACGATCGCCGACGGCGCGACCTACACCATGGGGACGGCGGACGTGACCCTTTCCGCGACGTGGTCTGCGGTTCCCGCCTACGCGATTACCTTCGACCCCTCGGGCGGCACGGGCACGATGGCCGCGCAGTCGATCGTAAGCGGGCAGTCGGCCAATCTCGCCCCTAACGCATTCGCTAAAGCGGGCTATGCCTTTGCCGGTTGGGCAACGAGTTCTGGCGGTACCGCCATATACGCGGACTGCGCAAGTTACCCGATGGGAAGCGCTCCCGTGACGCTCTGGGCCACTTGGGTTATAAAGCCGACCCATGCGCTTCGTTTTGACGCGGCGGGCGGCACCGGTTCCATGGATGATATAAAAATCATCGAGGATCTTTCGGCGACAATACCCGCGAATACCTTAACGAAGAGCGGATGCCGTTTCGTCGGCTGGGCGACGACCGCATGCGGTCCGGTCGCGTACGCGAGCGGCGCCTCGTACGTCATGGGGACGGCGGACGCGACGCTCTACGCGGTGTGGGAGGATCGATGGACGGTGATCGTTCCGGCAAATTCATATATTACGGACATCGACAAGGATCAACACGGGAATACATTTGTTGTGGGGGAAATCACAGAAAGCCTTGACGATGTGAATATTAAAGGCATGAATGATGTGTTTGTAAGGAAATACGATGCCTCAGGGAGAAAATTGTGGACAGTTACCCTCGGCGTTAGCGGAAAAATAACCGAAGGCTCAGCTATTACCGTTGACGCAAGCGGTAATAGTTACATATGCGGTACTTCTGCGGGATCAATCGGAGACCAGACCTGTACTGGAACAAACGACATGATGATCGCCAAAGTGAGTCCCTTAGGAACACTTGTATGGATCAGGTTGCTCGGATCAGCTAACGTCTCGACAACGGCGCATGGTATTGACTGCGACGCGCAGGGGAATTGTTATGTGACCGGTATCACAAATGGCGCTCTTGGTGGAGAGCAAAATCTAACCAGCGATCAGAGTGTAGCCTTTATCTCGCGTTATGACACAAATGGAAACCGAACGTGGACGAAGCTTTTCGAAGGAAGGTCTTGCGGTAACGGTGTTGCCGTTGATACCAATGGAAAAGTCTTCGTAACGGGTGGTGTTTTTGAATCTGTTGGCGGACAAGCGCTTACAGGAACGGGCGATTTATTTATCTGTGAATACGATCAGCTCGGTACCCGTTCCTGGATTAGTCTTGCCGGTGCGGGAGGAAAAGAGACCTGTTCCAAAGACATCGCTCTGGATGGATCAGGTTCTTTAATTATATGCGGATACACATACGGAGATCTTGACACACAGACGCACACGGGAATCTCTGATATGTTCGTGGGTAAATATGCTATCACCGGGCATGGGATGTGGACCCGGTTGTTGGGCGTAATCGAGAAACAAACGAGAGCGGAGGATATTTGTGTTGATGGAGTGGGCGGCATTTACGTGACAGGATATACGTCTGGAAATCTTGATGGACAGGAGCAGAGTGGACTCTTAAGCGTTTTTGTCGTGAACTATCTTTCTACTGGTGAAAAGCAATGGACAATGCTGAAGAACAGTACCGGAGGATCGGAAGGCGAAGGTATTTGTTACGACGATGCCGCCGGCGCCATTATCGTTGCAGGGGCCGCTACCTCATCGTTTGACGGGCAAAGCTTCACCGGTCGTAGGGGATTCCTCTCCACCCGGTTTACGCCATAATGTAAGTGTCGTTCCCGTTTACGGGGCGGATTCGCGCGATCCGCTTCACGCGATCGAGCGTCCCGTAGTACAATGCGCGCATGAACCAGATGCCTTGTACCGAACTTGACGGCGGCGAAATCGCCCGCCTGATACCGGCCCGTCCCGCGGACGGGGATAAGCGCTCGTTCGGGAGCGTGCTCGACGTAGCGGGCTCCGCGCATTTTCGCGGCGCCGCGATTCTTTCGGCGGAGGCCGCGCTCAGGCTCGGCGCAGGCTACGTGACCCTCGCGTGCCCTCGGCTCGTTGCGAACGCGGTTGCCGCGCGGCTTCCGGACGCGGTGCTCCTTCCCTTGCGGACGCGGGGCGGCTGCGTGCGGGGCATGGAATACCGAAAGGTCCTCCTCTCGGCTGAACGCGCTTCGGCCGTCGCGATCGGCTGCGGGCTTTCGAGCCCGTCGGGCGGGACGGAGAGCCTCCGCCGTTTTTTCAAAAGGGTTATGCTCGCGCTTTCTGCGCGGGAAACGCCCGTCATCCTCGACGCGGACGGGATCAACCTCCTCGCCGCGCTTCAGCCGCTCGCGCTTCCGGGGCGTCTCGTCATGACGCCGCACGAGCGCGAGCTCGCGCGCCTTCTCAAGACTACGGTCGAGTCCGTGCGCGCCGATCGCGAGGGATCGGCCGTCGAGGCCGCGCGCCGCTTTCGGTGCGTCGTCGTTCTCAAGGGGCATCGCTCGGTCATCACGGACGGGGAACGCTCGTTCGTCAACCCGACGGGATGTTCGGCGCTCGCGAAGGCGGGCTCGGGCGACGTGCTCACCGGCATGATCGCGGGGCTTCTCGCTCAAGGGTTGGCGCCTCTCGACGCGGCGCGCGCCGGCGTCTATCTTCATGGACTCGCCGGGGAGATCGCCGCGCGCGAGCTCACCGAGTATGGCGTGCTCGCCTCGGACCTTTCGGGATTCATTCCGCGCGCGATTGGGGAAACCCTCGCGCTCTTGCGCTCGGGCGGACACTGATCGGTCATTGAGCGGCGATCGGCGAATAATCTTTAGTTATTAGTCTTTAGGTTTTGTCCGCGACGACGCGGTTCCTGCCCGCGTTCTTCGCGGCGTAGAGGGCCGTGTCCG
>DAOPXQ010000265.1:0-3462 GCA_035352395.1 Treponemataceae bacterium
CATACATCACACGTCAAAACAAGGATCGAATCCGGATAACGCGGTGCAGGGGAAAAGAAACTGGGCTTTCGACCGCCACTGACGATCCAGACGGCGAGACCGCGAGAAGCGCTAGGTAGATTGATTCTTGGCATCCCGACGTCATGAGAATATCTTCCGTATCGATGGGCGTGCCGGTCGACACCGAATGCATCGCGATTTGCCTGCGTAAAGGGCCGTATCCCGGGGATGACAGCAGGGGAACCGCTATGTTCGTGTGGAGTCGTAGGGCCGCGTCCGTGAACTGGCGCAGAAGATCCGCCGGGATTAGGTCCCTTGAGAGGTATGATAGGCCAAGGTCGACGGATTCTGGGCGGGATTCGCCAGTTGCCGCCATCGCGGTCGCGATTCGTAAAAGACCAACCTCGCGTGGGTCGAGAATGCTTGGATCCTCCGTGGACGGACTATCGGCGATGACGCGGTCCGCGACGTAGAAACCGCTTTGCGGGTGCACGGTTACGTATCGCTCGCGCTCAAGGTATTCATAAACCGCGCGCGCCGTGTTGAGGCTTACCTTAAATGAAGTCGCGAAATCCCTCAGCGAAGGAAGACGATCGCTCTTTCCGTATATTCCGTTCTCAATAAGGCCAATCATCGAGGCCGCGAGACGCTCGTATTTTTTCACGCGTCATAGTATGCATCTTTTTCGCTTAAAATTCATCGTTTTTTTCCCACGATCCGCCATCGCGCCTCGCGATCATATGTGGTATCCTACAAAACGAAGGAGACTCAACATGAAGAAAGCCATTTTCGCGATATTGCTTTCGCTCTCGATAGTCGCCGGTTTTGCGCAAACGGCGGGCAAGGAAATGAAGGGGATCGATATCGAGCTGACCTATACGAGGCAGAGCGGGTACGCGACGAATCAATACGCGATATGGGTCGAGACCGAAACGGGCGCGTACGTTAAAACGATCTTCGTCACTAAGTTTACCGGGCGTACCGGATGGAAGACGAGGCCGGACTCCCTGCCCGAATGGGTGCGAGTCTCGGGAGCCTCGTCGCTGGACGCAAAGGTCGTGGACGCCATCGCGGGAGCGACGCCGAAGCAAGGAATCGTGAAGCATTCGTGGGACTTTACCGACGCTAGCGGAAAGAAGCTTCCCGCGGGGAACTACGTTCTGAGGATCGAGGCGACAACCCGCTGGAAAAACAAGATCGATTATTTCGCGCGCATTGGTAAAGACGGTAAGATAACCATCGAGCGGAAAGTGATCGGCGATAACGAGGCGGAGAACGCGATGATCAAGGACGTGAAGGTAACGGCGAAATAACGGAGGTACTATATTGAAGATTGGGCTTTTTGGATTCGGACAGACGGGACGGGCCGTTGCGGCGGCGATCCTCAATCACGGGGATCACGTTTTGGAATGGGTCGTCAGAAAGACGAAAAAAATGGACCGGAGATCCGCTCCGGAGTTTTTGGGAATCGAGTCCAGCGAACCCGGGCTTATATATTCAAAGGATGACTTCGTCGAAGTCATGAAGAACGACGCCCTGAAGGTCGACGCGATCGTCGACTTCTCCTCCGCGGAGAGCGTGTACGAGTATGGCGACTACGCGCGCCGGAACGGGATAATCGTAGTCACCGCGATCTCTAAATACGGTCAGGCCGAGATCGATTATCTTCGAGAGTTGGGTAAGCATACCCGCGTCCTGTGGTCGCCGAACATTACCATCGGCATTAACTTCTTGATCGTCGCCGCCAAGGTTCTGCAACGGATAGCGCCCTACGCGGATATCGAGATTGTCGAAGAGCACTTTAAGTCAAAGCCAGAGGTTTCCGGAACGGCGAAGGTAATAGCGAGGCATCTCGCCCTGGACGAGGTAAATATAAAGACGATCCGCGCGGGCGGCATTATCGGAAGGCACGAGATTCTCTTTGGCTTTCCGTATCAGACCGTCCGGCTGACGCACGAATCCATATCCCGCGAGGCATTCGGAAACGGCGCGCTGTTCGCCGCGGAGAGCGTTAAGAATCTCCCAAACGGATTTTACTCGATGGAGGACATCATGAAATCCTATTTCAATCTTGATTCCGGCGCGGAGGGTCTAACGGCTTATCATGGATAAAATGCAAGAGATCTACGACGGCTTTCCCGATCGATACGACGAGCTTATAAACCATGAGGACCATGAGGGAAACCTTCGGAGGTTCCTGGACTCCTGCGTCGATTGGAAGGGAAAGACCGTGTATGAATTCGGCGTGGGTACGGGGCGGCTTACGCAATACTACGCCGATTTCGTCCGTCGCGCGTCCGTCTTTGATAATTCGGAAAGCATGATAGAGACCGCGCGGCGGAAGATATCGAGCCCGAACGTGACGATCGCGAAGCTCGACAATGCCGAGATCCATACGCTGACTACCGAGGCGGATATCGTGATAGAGGGTTGGAGCTTTGGCCACGTCGTCGCGGGACGAAGCGACGATATCTATGGCTGTCTAAAATACCTGGACGATAACTGCAAGCGACTCGCCAAGGAAAAGGTGATACTTATCGAGACGATGGGCACGAACGTCAACATGCCGGAAGTGAAGAATAAGGCGCTCGATACGATGTATCAGTTTTTGAAGGAACGGGATTACAAGCGCACGATCGTCAAGACCGACTATAAATTCGAATCATGCGAGGAAGCCGCGAGAGTTCTTGGCGGTTTTTTCAACGAGGATATGAGCCGAATAGTCCTAAAGTCGGGCAAGAGCGTCATCCCGGAATACACGGGCATCTGGATTTACGAGCGACCCGTAGGACGCAAGCGCGCGAACGCGAAGTACATAATCTAGTTTTTTAGTGGCGACAAATCCCAGAACCGGTGGTATCATTTCCGTGCACAAGGAGCACGCAAATGAATACCATTCCGCAGGTTATGCGCGACGTTCAGGGGCGATACCCGTCTTATACGGCGCAATTTTATCGGGAAGAAAAGGGCGGGCCTTTCGTCCCGCGCGCATATGCCGATTTTTACCAGGATTCGCTCGATTTCGGGGCCGGGTTACTGAGCCTGGGCGTCAGGAAGGGCGAGCCCATCGGGCTTCTGTCCGATAACCGACGCGAGTGGACCGTCGCCGACATCGGCATCCAATCATGCGGCTGTCCCGACGTGCCGCGCGGTAGGGACGTCACTGACGGCGAGATCGCCATTATTTACGGAGTCACGAAATGCCGCTTCGTCGTCGCCGAGCGCGAAAACGAGATGCGGCGGCTCGCGGCGCAGAAAGCCTCGCTGCCTGAGCTTACTACGGTCATTGTCATGGAAAACGGGTTCGCGGCGGATCCTGCGTCCGGTTTTACCGCATTGGGTTTTTACGAGGTGATCGAGCTCGGCAAGAAGTACCGCGCGGCGCATCCCGGCGAGATAGAGGCATTAATCGATAGCGGGTCTAAGGAAGACATCGCGACGATCATCTTTACCTCGGGCACG
>DAOPXQ010000266.1:0-3450 GCA_035352395.1 Treponemataceae bacterium
GGTTGTTCCTACGTCGCGAATTTCATCTCGATGGGGGAGGGCCGCTTTGGCTACTTCCTTTTTGAATCCGATATACCCGATCCCTCCGTGTACGATTTTCTGCGTATCCGGTTTTCGTCGATCAGCAAGGATATCCTGAATTTCGTCAAGATTCATAATCTGAACGCCGACCTCCTCAGGGAGGTCAAGATCCGCGAAGAGGCGGAGCTGAAGCTGAAGGACGCGCTTTCCATGGTCGAGCAGCTTTCCATCGAAGATGAGCTGACGGGATTGCGGAACCGTCGCGGTTTTTTCGCGCTCGCGGAGCAGCAGATCAAGTACCTGAAGCGCGAGGAATGCGGGTATTTCGTTATTTACGCCGATCTGGACGGCTTGAAGCGCATTAATGACGAGTTCGGGCATAATGACGGGGATCTCGCGATTTCTTCCGCGGCTCAAGTCCTGAAGGAGGCGTTGCGCTCGTCGGATATCATAGCGCGGCTTGGCGGCGATGAGTTCAGCGCGCTGGTCTGCAAGGCGTATCCGCCTAACTACGAAACGATAAAGCAGCGGATCGCGAGCGGCTGCGAACGAAAAACCGCGGAAATGGGGAAGCCCTGGCGGCTTTCGATGAGCGTCGGCCATTACTGGATCCAGCCGGGAAGCGAAATGAGCCTTAAAGAGATGCTTGCCCTTGCCGACGAGGAACTGTATCGCGAAAAAGCCGCGAAAAAAGCCGGACGATGCCTGCCGGAATCGGCGGAATCGATGAAATCCCCCGATTGAACGTATTCGGTATTTTTGGTACTATTCGCGAATCAAAGCCTTTTTTATAGGAGATTTCCATGCGCAAATATTTCATCGCCGGTAACTGGAAGATGCACAAGACCACTTCCGAGGCCGTCGCCCTCGCCACCGAACTCGTCAAAGAGCTCAAGGGTGGACCCAACAAGTACATGATCGCCCCGTCCTTCACCTCGCTCGACGCGGTGTCGAAGGTTATCAAGGGAACCAACATCCTCCTCGGCGCCCAGAACATGAGCACCGACGAGCAGGGCGCCCACACCGGCGAGGTTTCCGTTCTCCAGCTCAAGGACCTCGGAGTTCAGGTCGTCATCCTCGGCCATTCCGAGCGCCGCCATACGTATAAAGAAGACGACGCGATGATCAACAAGAAGGTCAAGCTCGCCCTTTCCCATGGCCTCGAGGTAATCCTCTGCGTCGGCGAGCTCCTTGAGGAGCGCGAGGCGGGCAAGGCCGAGAAGGTTTGCGAAGAGCAGACCAAGCTTGGGCTCGCCGGCGTTTCCGCCGCCGACCTCAAGAAGGTTACCATTGCCTACGAGCCCGTTTGGGCGATCGGTACCGGCAAGACCGCTACCCCCGAGGACGCGGACGCGATCCACGCGTTTATCCGCAAGGTTATCGCCGACCTCTATGGCAAGGCAGCCGCGGACGAGATGATCATCCAGTACGGCGGTTCGATGAAGGCCGAGAACGCGCAGGCGCTCCTCGCCAAGGAAAACATCGACGGCGGACTCATCGGCGGCGCGGCCCTCAAGGCCGACCTCTTCAAGCCGATCGCTCTCTGCAAGTAAGTCCCGTTTTTCTTATCGATAGCGGCCGTTCGCCTTCCGGGGCGGACGGCCTGACCGTTTTTTAGGGGTCGGGCCCGAGCTTGCACAACCGGCGCATTTACTATATAGTGGACGCTGAATTATAACTTGGAGTCGTATTATGACAATTATTGGTATTGTTTTGCTTGTCGTGTTCGTCATCGTCTGTGTCCTCATCGTCGCGCTTGTCCTTATGCAGAATGAGGAAGGTGACGGTCTTGGCGGACTTTTCGCCGGCGGCAGCAATTCCGCTTTCGGTTCGCGTTCGGCCAACGTGCTCACAAAGGCAACATACGTGGTTGTCACGCTGTTCTTCGTTACCGCCTTTTTCCTCGCGTTCATTAACAAGAGCCCGTCGGATAAGGGTATCGAGGATGCCGCGCGCATAGAGCAGGCGAATACCGACAATGACTGGTGGAACAAGGATAAAGCGCAGGCTCCCGCCACCGACGCAGCGGCTCCCGCCGACGCAACCGCCCCCGCAGACACCGCGGCTCCCGCAGACACTGCGGCCCCCGCAGAGCCCGCGCCCGCGCAATAAAAACCGGACGCTATGGTCCTCAACAACGTGTTCTCTCCGGACCTTATCAAAGTCGGTCTGGAGGGCACTGATAAAGAAGAGGTTTTCGAGGAACTTGTCGATCTGTACGTTTCCCGAAACCCTTCTTCGTCCCGTTCATCCATTCTCGCGAGCCTGCGCGCTCGCGAAGAGAAACAGTCCACGGGCATCAAGGCCGGATTCGCCTTTCCCCACGCTCAGACGGAAGAAGTCGACTCGGTCGTAGGGATAATCGGCGTTTCGAAATCCGGCATCGATTACGATTCCCTGGACGGCAAGCCCGTCAACGTTGTCTTCCTTCTATTATCTTCATGCTCAGGGTGTTCCCTGCATCTTCGGACGCTTAAGCGCCTTTCCGTCCTCATCGAGGACCCGTCATTCCTACGCGCCATCGTGGACCAAAAAGACGGCGATGGCATATACTCTACTTTGAAGCGATACGAGGATATTCTCGCCACCTCCATGTAGCACGGGAGTTGTCAATGGCCGAACAAGACATTATCGCGCATTTGATCGACGTTGAGCGAGAGGCGTCCGAGCTTCTCGGCGATGCCCAAAAAGAGAACGAAAAACGAAAAAACGCGGCCCGCGAGAAAGCCGAGCGGGCATACCGCGAATCCTATACCGAAAGCCTGCGCGGGCTTGAGGCCACGCTGCGCGAAGGAAAGGCCGCATGCGACGCCCGGAGGGACGCCGAGTATGCCGCTTATGCCGAAAGACTTTCCGCCATTCCGCGCGACCTTGCGTCGTTTAACAAAGCATTCGATTCCTTCGTCGCAGGGGCATGACCCGTGGAACGTGTAGGCGCTGACGCGTACGTTTATGCGAGGGCGTCGGGCATGTTAGCCCGAAGCTTTACAGGTAAGCGCGCGCGAAAACTGTTCGCGGTCCGGCGTCTGCAGGACCTCTGGACGATGGTTTTTGGCGATGAGCCCCCGCTCATCCCGGAGGGAATGCTCGCGCTGAAACTCGAGCGCCGGGCCGAGCAGCGCATGGTCGACGACCTGCGGGACCTCCTTTCGAATTACGACTCTCCCGATCCCGTCATGCCGCTCATGCTCTCCTCGTTCGACGTCGGAAACCTAAAGGCCGCCGCGTCCGCCCTGGCGATGGGACGGAAGGAAACGCCCTTTTTCGTCGATATGGGAACTCAGTCATTGGTCGACACCTCGGCATGGCCCGATATCGCGAAAATGACCGGGGACGGCCCCTTTTCATGGTATAATCAAGTTCCGACGGTCACGGACCTGCCCGCGAACGAGATACGGCTGGACAAGCAGTACTATCGCCTGGTATGGG
>DAOPXQ010000267.1:0-3440 GCA_035352395.1 Treponemataceae bacterium
GGGACGGGTCGGGCTATCCCGAGGGGCTTTCGGGCGAGGCGATTCCGGTCGAGGCTCGCATCATGGCCATCGCCGACGTGTACGACGCCCTCCTTTCGAAGCGGGTGTATAAACCCGCGATGTCGATGGCCGACGCGCGCGAATGGATCAAGCGCGGCGCGGGAACCCAGTTTGACCCGGATATGGTCGCCGTGATGCTCGAGAATATCGGCCGATTTGAGGAAATTTACCTGAAATTCCAGGATGAAGACCCTTCTGAATCCCCTCCGGTTTGACGGCGCCGCCGCGGTGCGCTATCATGGTAACGAGATTCGTTTGCCATCCCGACGATTCGCGTCGGGGGAATGGAGAAGGAGCGTACGATGATGAAGAGTAAGCTGACGATCGTGGCCGTATGCGCGGCGTTGTTATTGGTTGGAGCGCAGGCGTTCGCCGAGATCACGATAGACGTGACCCCTCCCGCGATCACCTTTGCGGGAAACGGCACGGACCTTGATAAAGCGCTGAATGATCTCTATAGCGTCGGCGAGCAGCAGTTTGCCGATCAGATCGCGAAATTTAAGACCGAGGCCCATACGGAACTCGATAAGTACGGCGATATGGGGGATCTCGCGAAGGGTTTCGCCGACGCGAACGTCTCCGCGTCGCAGGCCGCCACGCTCCAGGGCTTCGAGGGCTACAAGCTCTTCGCGGTCATGGTGGGCGGAATGGCCGGTATCCAGCTTCCCTCCACCGATCCGTCGGTCCTGACGGACCTTTCCAATACGCTCGCCGACGACCCTGACGTGCGCGCGGGAGTGGCGCCCTCGATAAGCGTAAACGTCGGCTTTCACCTGGGGAAGATTCTCGGTCTCTTCAATAGCGATCTCGGCGATAAGACGAAACGCATCTACGTGAACATAAAGGGCGGCGCCTACAACGGTTCCTACGACACGAGCGATAACTCGACCTTCGACATGAAGACCTCGACCTTCGGCATCGGGGTGAACTATCAGCTCTTTACCCCGAAGAACGTCGCGTTCGGGCTTTTCAAGTGGCGCGGGCTCAGCGTCGGCTCGGGGCTGACGTATCAGCGCAACACCTTCGGCAGCTCGACGACCCTTGACCCGATCGTGCAGACCTATACCGCGTCGAATCCCGTGACCTACGGCGGGTATACCGTCGGCTCGATCGACACGCTCGCGACCCTCACGGCCACGCCGAAGGTCGACATCGGCGTCGACATGCGGACCTACTCGATCCCGCTCGAGGTCCTTACCTCGGTGCAGCTTCTGTACGTACTGAACGTGAACGCGGGCCTCGGCGCCGACATCGTGTTCGGCAAGAGCGACATCACGGCGACCTCCTCGAGCACAATGGATGTCACGAACCTTTCGGTCAACGGCACGAACGCTCACTATACGTCGACGCCGGGTTCCGTCGCCGTCGACGCGAGCACGACCGATATCAAGCCGACCCTCGCGCGCGCGCGGGTGATGGGCGGACTCGGCATCAACGCCGGGCCGATCAAGCTTGACGTCCCGATGTACTACTACTTCTCGTCGGGCTTTGGCGCGGGAATGTCGGTCGGATTCGTTTGGTAAATCCTTTTCGCGCCTCGCCGGGCCGGGCGGAAATCCGGCGCGGGTGAGGCAATGCGCGCGGCGGGCAGGGCATGCCCGCCGTTTTTTTTTAACAGAAAGGAAAAGGGTTCTTTATGGGTGACCATGCCGATCGATTCCGCCCCGCTTTTCATTTTACGCCCGAAGCCCATTGGATGAACGATCCGAACGGGCTCGTGCACTCACGGGGGCTGTATCATCTTTTCTATCAATATTATCCCGAGGACGTCGTGTGGGGGCCCATGCATTGGGGGCACGCGACGAGCCGCGATCTCGTGACCTGGGAACGCCTGCCCGTCGCGTTCGCGCCCGACGAGACCGGTTGGGTCTTTTCCGGGAGCGCGGTCGAGGACGTCGAGAACTCCGCGGGGTTCGGGCCCGGCGCCCTCGTCGCCGCGTTTACCCTCCATGACGGCGAGGCGCGCAAACGCGGGGTCGTGCCCGTCGAGAGCCAGGGACTCGGGTTTAGCCGCGACGGCGGCCTGACCTGGGAGAAATTCGGGGGGAACCCGGTCTTGCGGAATTCCGGCGAGGCGGATTTCCGCGATCCGAAGATACTGAGGAACCCGGTGAAAGGCGGATGGAACCTCGTGCTCGCCGCGGGCGATCGGATCAAGATCTATTCCTCGGACGATCTGCGCGCGTGGCGTCACGAGAGCGATTTCTTTCCCGCCGCAACGGGGTTCGGCGTGTGGGAGTGCCCGGACCTGTTCCCCATCCGTTCGGGAGGCGAAACCCGCTGGGTGATGCTCGTAAGCCAGACGGCCGCGGCGCCGAACGGGGGCTCGGGCACGCGGTATATCGTCGGCGACTTCGACGGCCGCGAGTTCAAGGCGCGCTCGGCGCCCGAATGGATCGACTGGGGAAAGGACTTTTACGCCGCGGTAACCTATTCGGGCGCTCCCGACGGAAGAAGCGTCTTGGTCGGCTGGATGAGTAATTGGCAGTACGCCGCGAAAACACCGACGGGCGCCTGGCGCGGGGCGATGGCCTTGCCGCGCGAGCTCGCGCTCGAGACTCGTGACGGCCGGTATCGCCTGACGCAAAAACCGGCGTCGGGCTTTGAGGCGCTCCCGAGGCGGCTTCTCGCGGAACGCTCCGGGGCGCTGCCGCTTTCCGCGCGCGGGCTCGACCTTTCGGCGGCGGATATCGCGCTTTCCGTTCGGGAGCCGCGCGGGCCCGTTATGGTCGAGCTTTCGAACGACAACGGCGAGCGGTTCTCCGTCGAGTGCGACGGCCCCGTCGCGCGCGTCGATCGGACCCGGTCGGGCGACGTCGATTTTAGCCCCGATTTCGCGCCGGGAACGCAAACCCTCCGGGCGAATCATCCGGTTACCGCGCTCCGCCTGATCGTCGACGCGTGCTCGGTCGAAATCTTTTTCGACGGAGGCGCCCCGGTTATGACAAACCTCGTTTTCCCCTCGGAACCCTACAGTGCCGTATCGATCACTGGGTCGGGCGAGGCGGATCTTACCGTGTCTGCGCCGATCCTTCGCGCGGCTTCGCAAGACGCGCTCGCGTCACGGTAGTCGGGTTCGGTTCCCCGATAAACCTCGGCTTCTTTCCTGGAAATCCCCGCGCGCATCCATGATACTTAAAGCCGTGAGTAGGGGGACCGACGCATGACGCTTGACGAGATCGATACCTTTGGGCTCCATATCCTCTGCATCGACGACAGTAAGACCCAACTTGCCGTATACCGGGACCAGCTTGAGGGGATGTTTACGGTCACCACGTCAGAGACCTACGAGGAAGCCGTCGCCTGCCTGACGGCCCGGCGGCCTGACCTCATCATCCTCGACATGGAGATGCCTCGGGTGAGCGGTCTTGAGTTCCTCG
>DAOPXQ010000268.1:0-3438 GCA_035352395.1 Treponemataceae bacterium
GCGTTTCGATTTGTTCCGGCACGGCATGCTTCGTGATGGGCGCGTCGGATCTCCTTTTACTTGAGGAGAGCCTCCCGCAGGCATTGCGGCCTCTCGTGGAGATAGACGGCTCGACGTGCCTGGGCTTTTGCCGCGACCGCGCCAAGGGCAAGGCGCCGTTCGTTCTCATCGACGGGGTGGTCATGTCGGAAGCGACCCTTCCGAGGCTTATCGCCAGGATACGGGAGATCGTCGATGCTGAATCTTAACAATAACGCCGCGCTGATCAGGCGCGAAATCCTGGTCCGCATCGCCCGTCTGCAGCTGGAGGGCCGGCTTGAGGAAGGCGTGCGCGCGATTCCGCGGGAGATGGCCCCTAAGGGAAGCGAGCCCTTTCGCTGCTGTATATACCACGATCGGGCGATCCTCGAGACGAGGGTGATCGCGAGGTTGGGTCACAGCGTGGAGGAGTACGACGGCGAGCGCGAGCTATCGGAATACGCGCGCGACGCGCTTGCGCGCGAGCGGCCCACCGAGCCCATGCTGACGGTCCTCGACGAGGCGTGCAACGCGTGCGTCAAGACGCATTACATGGTGACCAACGCTTGCCAGGGTTGCGTCGCCCGCCCGTGCGCCATGAACTGCCCAAGGCAATGCATCGAGGTTACGTCCCATAAGGCGAACATAGATCCCTCAAAGTGCGTCAATTGCGGCCTTTGCATGCAGAACTGCCCGTACCACGCGATCGTGAAGATCCCCGTTCCCTGCGAGGAGGCCTGTCCCGTCGGCGCGATCGCGAAGGACGAGAACGGCAAGGAACGGATTGACTATTCGAAGTGTATCCTCTGCGGCGCGTGCATGCGGGAGTGCCCGTTCGGCGCCATGATGGATAAGGGTCAGCTCGTCGACGTGCTGCGGCGCATCATGGACGGGCGCCGCGTCGTGGCGCTCTACGCGCCGGCGATCGCCGCGCAATTCCGAGCGGACGTCGGCCAACTTGAGGGCGCCCTCGCGAAGGCGGGCTTTTCCGCCTCGTATGAGGTAGCGCTCGGGGCCGACAAGACGTCCGAGCTCGAGGCGAGGGAATTCGAGGAGCGCATGGAACGCGGGGATATCCTGATGACGACGTCCTGTTGCTCCGCGTACGTACGCGCCGTCAAGATTCACGTTCCGGATCTTATTCCGTGCGTGTCCGACACGAGATCTCCCATGCACTATGCCGCGGAGCTCGCGAAGGAAAGAGATCCCGATTGCGTCACTGTGTTCGTGGGGCCCTGTCTCGCGAAGCGCAAGGAAGGCATAGACGATCCTCTGGTGGATTACGTTATTTCCGCGGAGGAGCTTGGAGCCCTGTTCGTCGCGCGCGAGATCGACGTCTCGGAATGCGAGCGCGTCCCTCAGTCCGGCGAACCGACAGCGAGCGGTCGCGATTACGCGCGCTCGGGCGGCGTCTCGGAGGCGGTACGCCTTCGCGTCGCGAGGCCTGAGAGCCTTAAGCCCTTCGTCATAAATGGGTTGGATCGCGCGGGAATGCGGCAGCTGGCGGAATTCGGCAAGGCGGCGGCGACCAAGAAGGAATGCGGTTCGAATCTCGTGGAGGTTATGGCTTGCGCGGGCGGGTGCATCGCGGGACCTTCGGTGATCACGAATCAGAAAGTGGCGCTCGCGCTATTGAAGGTATACGTCGGTAATGGGGCTAAACGCGGGGAATGACGCGAGAGTCTATTCGGGTTTTTGATCGGCCGGGAGGAGGGTCTTGAGGTATTCCTCGAGCTTCGTCGCCGTTTCCCGGCTGATCGCGTGCTCCATTCGGCAGGCGTCTTTTTCGGCGGTTTCGGCCTCAACGCCGAGCACGCCCATGAGGAATAATTTTAGGGTGTTGTGGCGGGCACGAACGGTACGCGCAACGCGGAGTCCCTTTTCGGTGAGCTTAACGTCGCCGTAGTGCTCGTGTTCGATAAGGCCCGATTCCTTGAGCGCGCCGAGCGACTTGTTGACGCTCGCGCGCGAAACGTTGAGAGCGCGGGCGATCTCGATCGAGCGTACCTGTCCGCCGCTCGCGGTGACGTCGAGTATCGTTTCGAGATAATCCTGTTTTGACGCGCTTATAGATTCCGGCATGAAGTGAATATACCCTATATCCTTCCACAAAACAATTGGTAAGAATTTGGATAAGAGGATGCCGGGAAGGCGGCTTTTGAGACACGGGCGCTCCGTACATGGTAGGATCGCGCATCACTCGCGCGGGAGACATACATGCGAAGAGCAGACCGGGAAATAAAGAACATTGATGAGATGAAGGACATTCTTTCGCGGGCGGATGCCTGTCGAGTCGCTCTGGTAGACGGTACAAGACCCTATGCCGTAACCCTGAATTACGGTTTTGAATGGGAAGGGGACCTTCCGGTCCTTTATTTCCATTGCGCGCGTTCGGGACGTAAACTCGACATCATCGCCAAGAACCCGACGGCCTGTGCCGTCGTAGACCTGGACCATGAGCTTGTAGGCGGTCCAATGGGCTGCGATTGGGGGATGAAATACCGAAGCGTCGTCATCGACGGCATAATCGAAACCGTGAACGACCCCGAGGAACGCAAGAAGGGCCTCGATCTCTTGATGTTTCATTACTCTGGTAGATCCGGGTTCGCTTATGAAGTGGCCGAGATGTCGGCAACGGTCGTTCTTCGCCTGAGGGTCCAATCGGTTTCAGGCAAAAAAAAGGTATAGTCTCAATAAAAAACCAGTTAGTTTCCGTTTTCATTTTACTCAAAGTCCTGTATACTGACGGTAATTTCCACGAAGGAGAAAACCATGAAATACGGATATTTTGACGATGACGCGAAAGAGTACGTCATTACCCGCCCCGATACTCCCCAGTCATGGAGCAATTACCTCGGCTCGACCGAGTATGGCGCCGTGATCACGAACAACGCGGGCGGTTACGGTTTTTACAAATCGGGAGCCAAGGGACGATTCCTCAGGCTTCGCTTTAACTCGGTCCCAATGGACCAGCCTGGCCGCTATTTTTACCTCAGGGACAAGGATTCCGGCGATTTTTGGTCCGCCTCATGGCAGCCCGTCGGCAAGCCGCTTGACCAGTACGAGTCCGAATGCCGGCATGGAACGGCCTATTCCAAGTTTACCGCGAAGTACTCTAAGATCACTTCCGAGGCGACGTTCTATGTGCCGCTTGGGCAGACCTTCGAGTACTGGCGCCTGAAGCTCACCAACAACGACACGAAGAAGCGGACGATCTCCGCGTTCAGCTACTGCGAGTTCACTAACCAGTGGGATACGACTCAGGATCAGGTTAACCTTCAGTACTCGCTCTTTATCGTAAAGGGCGAGAAGGTCGACGATAACATGATCCGCATCGCCATACACGACAACCTTGCGTCGCAGAAGCCCGCGGATCCTGGCGACGTGCCGATGAATACCTGGATGGCCCTGTGCGGCGCC
>DAOPXQ010000269.1:0-3377 GCA_035352395.1 Treponemataceae bacterium
CGTCCAGCTTCGACGCGTAGTCGGACGAGATCATCGCGCATTCCGCCTCCGAGGCGGAAAGCGCCTTCTCGGCCTTGCGCCGCGCGTCTTCCCGTATTTCCCTGTCCAGTATTTCCGTTGAGCGCAGTTCTTCCATAATTACCGACCAATCCTGCCCTTACACGCTATACGCGTATGCCTATCGCCTCTCGTATCGAGTCGGAAAGCGTCTTTCTCCCCGCGAGATGCCCGTGCAGGCCGGGTATCTCCACGATAAGCGGAAACTCGCCGCCAAGCTGCCAGTCGCGCGCCTCATCCTCGAGCATCGAGTACACTTCCTCGGTAAGGATAAGCACGCGGGGACGCGACTCGTCCGTCGGGGTTCCGCCCGACGGAAGGTTACCCCGCCCCGTCGCGCGCGCGAAGGCCGCGAGAGCTTCCTCGCGGGTACTCGCGACGATGCCCTCGACGCCGACCAGCGCGAAGCCGAGAACGAGTTCGCGCTCGCCGATGACGCAGTATTTCATCCTATCAGAGAAGGATGATTAAAAGCGCGACGAGGAAGCCCCAGAGGCAAATACCCTCGGCGAGACCGACGAAAGGAAGGGCCTTTCCCGACAGCTCGGCGTTCTCGCTCATCGCGCCCATCGCGGCGGCGCCAATGCGCCCTACGGCCATTCCGCCGGCGATGCACGCTACGCCGACCGCGATCGCCGCGGCGATATACTTAAGCCCGGATGAGGATTGCGCGGCGGCCGCCGGCGCGGCTTCCTGAGCGAAAGCGGCGCAGCCCGCGAGGACCGTAACGCCGACGGAGGCAAAAAGTTTCTTAGCGTTCATTATGACTCTCCTTGTACCGGAAACGAAGCGGCTTGAATTCACTGCCCGTCTCGGTGAAAAATTTCGAGAAAAACTCGTAGTATTGCAGACGCACGACCTGGATCGCGACGATTAGCCCCTCTAGAACGATGATGACGGCGTTGCCGAATAGCATGACCAAAAGGCCTCCCGCGGAAAAAGTCCCGCCGAGAAGCGCGGTCATGGTGAATACGATATAGCTTAAGACCGCGTGCGAGAGCGCAAACGCGCCGACGCGGAGGAAACTCACGGAGTTCGAGATGTACGTCGAGCACGTCTCGAGGATCTCCACGAACCCGCCGATTAAGGCCGCGAATACGCCGTTCTCGAGCACGGGCCGCTCACCCTCCATGAGCCGGCTTAAGGGCTCTCCGAAAAAAAGGAGCGCGAGCGGGACGCCGAGGCAAACGTAGTCGAACCACTGAAAGCCGCCGCCGGTAATGACGGCCCGAAGGGCGGCGAATACCGCGTATAGAAAGAAGAACGCGCCGCAAATCCCGGTCTTGCTGAAGATCGCCTTCGCCGGATGGCCGAGCGCGAATTGATTGCGAATGTTTATCGCGAGCCCGATCACGTTTACGACGAAGCCGATCGCGAGGGTAAAGCCGAAGAACGCGAAGAGGCGGCCCATCGAGTCGCGGGTGGGCATCAGCGCGAGAATCTCGTCGCGAGGCGGGCCCCATAGCCCGGTCACCGCGCGCGAGAACGGCTTAAGGACGTTCGCGTTCGCGAAGAACTCGCCGGTAAGCACGCCCATCACCATGCTCGAGCACCCGATCGCCAGGAAGACGGGGCTAAAGTGGCGCCATCTCCGCAGCAATGAAATCTTGCCGGAGGCAAGGGCGAGCCCGAGAAGGAAGAACACGGCGCCCTGACCAAGATCGCCGAACATCACGCCGAACATCAGCGTAAAGAAAAACGCGACGATCGGCGTCGGATCCACTGTGCCGTAAAGCGGCGCGCCGTAACTGAAGACCATTCGCTCGAATCCCTTGACGAGCGCGTTATGCCTGAAACGAACGGGAACCTTCTCGGTTCCGTCGCGAACGGTCGGGATCTCCGAGGGATCGTATATTCGGATGGCGATACGACCCTCGGTGAGCTCGTCGAGTTCGTGCATGAGGGTTTCCGCGTCGAGCGCGGAGATCCACCCGGAAAGCCGGTATACCAGTTGCGTGGACTCAAGCTCGCCGCGAACCTCGCGGATCTGCGCGGAAAGCGTGAAGGATTCGATGAGCGAGAGGATCTCGCCCCGATAGGCCGCCGCGTACGCTTCGCGCGCCGAATGGGCCTCGGCGGTCTCGACAGCCGCGGTTTCCATGTTTGCCTTAAGTCCCTCAAGCACTCCCTCGGGCACGCCGCTAAAGTCCTTGGGAACCTCCAGTTGCCTGAAGCCGAATTTCTTAAGCTCGCTGTCGAGCGCGAAACGCCCCTTCTTCGAGGCCGCCGCGAGGATCCTTCCGGGATCGTCGCCCAACGGAATGATTACCGCGCGACCCCCGGCCGACTCGCGGAGGGCACCCAGCGAGGCGGGATCGATTCGCCCGATCCTGAACGAAAAAAAAGTAAGGTGATCGAGCTGATCCCACGCGACGCGAAGGTTGGAGAAGGCGCGGGCCTCGTCATACGCGCCGCGCGCCTCGTCAAGCCGAGTCGCGCACTCAAGTTCCCGCTTTTGCAGTTCGGCGGCGGCCAAGGCGATCCTCGAAGCCTCCGCGCGGCTCGCGTCCGTCGGGAGCGATGGCATGCCGGTAAACTCCGTGGGTTCGGAAAGCCTGAGGTACGCGCGGGCCGAATGCAGGGCGGAAAGCGTCCCCAAATCCCTGTCGGCGTCGGGGCCAAGCGACGCGCCTTGCGGGGGCGTAACGAGAGTCATCCGAGGCTGAAAATCGGCCTTGGTTCCGAGATACTCGAGCGCGCGGTCAATATCCTCGCGAAGGATCATGAGCTCGACGAGCTTCATCCTCGATTTATTACGCATCGGCGATCCCTCCCGTATATGTAGCGATCTCGTTACCGTCGGCGCCGAGCCTGATGCCCTCGGCGGCGACCCTGATCATCTGGAGCTCAAGCTGGCGCGCCATGAAATAGGACACCAACATTCCCGTCGTAAAAGCAGAACGGTGAAACGCCAACAAAGCCGCGCTAAAGAGCCGGGAGTCCGAGGCTAACTGCGCCCATCGCGGGTCGAACGACCAGGGAGCCCCTTCCTCGTGGGTATTCAGCATCCATGAGTACTTCCACCCCGCCCATGCCGTCCAAGAATCGGGGGGGATGTCCAAGGCGTCGAGCGCCGGCTTGCACAGGAGCTTCTTCGTTCGCTCGTCCGCGTCGGAACACGCGAGGGTAGACGCGATCTCTTCGCGTCCCTTTCGGTAATATATCTTTAGGCGCATCGCCCAAACGATATTCTGAAACGTTATCTCCATTTGAACGAGCGGCGCGACGGACGCGCGGTCCGCGCCTCGGAGACGGGAAACGGATTCCCATACCAGGCGATAGTACTGCTTGTCCAGCCGTATCTCGTTCGCGGGCAGGTC
>DAOPXQ010000270.1:0-3342 GCA_035352395.1 Treponemataceae bacterium
AAGTACGGCAAGAACGCCGTATCGGTGGGCGCCGCAGGGCTTTTCGTCGAAAAGCTCTTTTCCGTTCCCGACGTCGCCGACCGGTTCCAGGAACTCGTCGGCTACGATCTTTTCGAGCACATCCTCAAACTTAAGGGTTAACCATGGAATACGTTTCGCTTGGGCGCACGGGCCTTCTCGCGTCCCGCACGGCCTTCGGCGCGCTCCCCATACAGCGCGTCGCCGACCGCGCGGAGGCGACCGCGATCATTCGCTCGGCCTATGACGGCGGCGTCAATTTTTTCGACACGGCGCGCTCGTATTCCGACAGCGAGGAAAAGCTGGGATACGCGCTAACGGAGATCCGGCACGACGTCATCGTCGCGACGAAGTCGACCGCGCGCACCGGCGAGGACCTTAAGCGCGACCTGGAGACGAGCCTCAAGGCGCTTCAGTCCGATTACGTCGACCTTTACCAACTGCACAACCCGTCGTTCGTTCCGCAGCCCGGCGGGCAGGACGGTCTTTTCGAGGCGCTGGAAGCCGCGAAGCGGGATGGGAAAATCCGCTATTTCGGGATCACCAACCATTCTATCAGGCTCGCATCGACCGCCATAGACTCCGGGCTCTACGATACGCTGCAGTTTCCGTTCTCGTACCTGTCTGACGAGGCCGACGTCGCGCTCGCGAAACGATGCGGGGAAAGCGACATCGGGTTTATCGCGATGAAGGCGCTCGCGGGCGGGCTTATCACCAACATACCGGCGGCATTCGCGTGGATCAGGCAGTACGAAAACGTGATACCGATTTGGGGCGTTCAGCGACCCGCCGAATTGGAGCAGTTTCTCGATTTGGAACGCGACCCCATCGCGCTCGACGAGGAGCTCGTCCGGATGATCGAGCGCGACCGCAAGGCCCTTTCGGGCAATTTCTGCAGGGGTTGCGGGTATTGCCTTCCGTGCCCGGCGAACATCCCGATCAATAACGCGAACCGCATGTCCCAGCTCCTCAGGCGCTCTCTCCTCGAACAGTGGCTTACGCCCGAATGGCAGGAACTGATGGGCCGCATCAAGAACTGCACGAAGTGCGGTATCTGCGCCAAGCGGTGCCCGTACGGGTTAAAGCCTTACGAGACCCTGCCGAGGCATCTTAAGGATTATCGGACTTTCCTGAAGAAGTGAGCTCTGAGCTCAAAGAGCTCTAGGGAATTCTCCTTGCCGCGAAGCTCGCATTTGCCCCGCGTAACGGCGCTAAATTCGCCCGAGAGGTTTCCCAACGCGGCCATCGCGTCGCTTGAAGCGAGGAAGTCCGCGCCCAGGGCGCGGCATTGCGACTGGATCCTCGACGCGGTGTTCATCACGTCCCCGAGCAGCGCTATCTCCGTTTTGTACAAACCCATCTCGCCGACGATAACCTCTCCGAAATGAAGGCCCGCGCGGAAGCGCGGCACCTCGCCGTAAAGCCTCTCGTAATCGGCCGCGCGCCGCGCGATCGCCTCGCGGATCGCGAAGAACGACGCGACGGGGCTTTGCCCGCTTACGTTCGCGGGCCAGGTGATAATCGCCTCGTCCCCGACGTATTTATAGATATCGCCCTTGCCGTCCATGACGGGGCGCGAGATATCGCAAAAGAAATCGTTGAGGAGCGAATGAAACGAGATATTGCCGATCCGCTCGGCGATCGTCGTCGAGCCCGCGAGGTCAAGGAACATCACGAACCTGCGTTCGGTGATCGGCCTGTGGTACCTTCCCGTGATGAGCCCGCGGAGCACGCTTTTCCCGAGCAGGCAGTTGATCGTGTCAAGAAACGTGATGGCCGCGGTAATGCAGAGCGAAAAAGCGAGCGTTTCGACGATGAACGAATTCGACTTGAAGTCATTGTATCCCATGATCAGGATGAACGCCGCTCCGTACACTATCCCAATAAACGCGGAATAGATAATCGGCGTGAGGATAAACGTCATCCACAGGGGTTTCTTGCGTAGCCGCCTGATCTCTGGCTCGATGAGCGAAAGGATAGTCGAGATCCCTACACCCGTTATAGCGCCGAGTAGCGTGATCCTGCCGATACTGGTTTGGTCGCTATCGGGCAGAAGCACGAGATCTACGAAGAAAGAAAAGCAAATGCCGAGTAATCCGCTGATGATGAACATAGGGACGTGCGTGCGGATGATTTCAATGCGTGACGATTTTAAATTCATGCTATCAACTCCCTAAGCTCTCGAGTTCCTTTAGCCACATCGCGCTCGAGGCGTCGCTCGGCATGCGCCAGTCGCTTCGCGGCGAGAGGGTGACGCTTCCCGCCTTCGGACCGTCCGGCAGGCAAGAGCGCTTGAACTGCTGCGCGAAGAACCGGCGATAGAAAACGCGCAGCCATTTCAGTATCTCCGCGCGCGAATAGCTTTCTGTCCTGCCGTCCTGGCCCTCCGCGAAGGCCTGCTCGGCCATGAAGAGGATTTTCGACGGCGAGAAACCCCAACGGGTCACGTAGTACAGGAAAAAGTCGTGCAGTTCGTAGGGGCCGACGATATGCTCCGTTTTCTGGGAGATCTTTCCGTCGGTCGGGGGTAGAAGCTCTGGGCTCACCGGCGTCTCAAGGATGGACACGAGGGCCTTCGCGAGCTTTTTCGCGCGCGCGTCGCCATCGAGTTCGTCGGCCGCCTTCGTCGCGTATAGGGCGGCGTCGTTCGCGCAGTGGCGGACGAGGTGACGCACGAGGGTTTTCGGTATCGACGCGTTGACCGCGTACATCGACATGTGGTCGCCGTTGTACGTCGCCCAACCGAGGGCGAGCTCGGACAGGTCCCCGGTGCCGATGACGAGCGCGTTCGTCTGGTTCGCCTTGTCCATCAATATTTGGGTGCGCTCGCGCGCCTGCGAGTTCTCGTAGGTGATGTCGAGCCTTTCGGGATCTTGCGCGATGTCCTTGAAGTGCTGCGCGACGGCCTTGTGGATGGCGATCTCCTCGATCGACGCGCCAAGGGTTTCCGCGAGCGCGTACGCGTTCGTTTTCGTGTGCTTCGTCGTGCCGTAGCCGGGCATGGTAATGGCGAGTATGCCCTTGCGGTCAAGCTTAAGAAGGTCGAAGGCCCGAATGGCGACGAGCAGCGCGAGCGTGGAGTCGAGTCCCCCGGAAAGCCCGAGCACGGCGGACTTGATGCCCGTATGCGAAAGTCGTTTCGCGAATCCCGCCGTCTGTATCGAAAGCACGTCCTCGCACCTTTTTTCCAGATCGGCTTGCACTGCGGGCACGAAGGGTAGGGGATCGATCTTGCGGGACAGAGTGGGCACGGGAGAGCCGTCGGGGTAACGCGCGTCGATCGGCTCCGTCGCGTCGAGCGCGATGGTAACGCGCTCATAGCCC
>DAOPXQ010000271.1:0-3326 GCA_035352395.1 Treponemataceae bacterium
CGAACGAAGACCTGACCAACATAATGATGAAGACCATGGAAGCCGACAAAGACGGTTTCAATACCATCTATATGATGGCCAACTCTGGCGCGCGCGGTAGCCGCAACCAGATCCGACAGCTCGCCGGTATGCGCGGACTGATGGCGAAGCCGAACGGTGACATCATCGAGCTCCCGATCCGGTCGAACTTCAAGGAAGGCCTCACCGTTATCGAGTTCTTCATCTCCACGAACGGCGCCCGTAAGGGTCTGTCCGATACCGCGCTTAAAACCGCCGACGCCGGTTACCTTACCCGTCGACTCGTCGATATCGCGCAGGACGTCGTCGTCAACGACGAGGACTGCGGTACCATCAACGGTATCGAGTACATGGCGATCAAGGAAGGCGACGAGATTATCGAGTCCCTTTCCTCTCGCATCGCCGGTCGCTATACCCTAGAGCGCGTCGTGCACCCGATCACGAAAGACGTTATCATCGACGTCAACGAGTACATCACCGACGAAAAGGCGACCGAGATCGAGGCCGCGGGCGTCGAGAGCGTTAAGCTCCGCACCGTCCTTACCTGCGAGTCGAAGCACGGCGTCTGCGTGAAGTGCTACGGGCGCAACCTCGCGCACAACAAGATCATCGAGATCGGCGAGGCCGTCGGTATCATCGCGGCGCAGTCGATCGGACAGCCGGGAACCCAGCTGACGATGCGTACCTTCCATGTCGGTGGTACGGCGACGAAGATCAGCGAGGAAAACCGCATCCTTCTCAAATTCCCGGTTATCGTCAAGGAGATTACCGGTACCCACGTCGTTCTGGACAACGGCAACTGGCTCTTTACCCGTAAGGGATCGATCCTCGTCAACAAGGTCGTTCGGGATTACTCGATGGAGAAAGGCGACAAGATTCTCGTCGAGGACGGACACCGGATCCTGAAAGGCGAGGCCCTGTATACCCATGGGGGCAAGGAAGTTACCGCCACCGACATCGCGTACGTCGCGATCCGCGGGCAGAAGATCTACCTCGTCAGCCAAGACCAGAAACTCGAAATTCGTAACGGTTCCGAGGTTGTCATCAAGTCCGGCGATTTCGTCGCGGCTCAGCAGACCATCGCCACCTTCGACCCGTTCTCCGAGCCGATACTTTCAGAGTACAACGGTTACGTCCACTTCGAGGATATCATCCCCGGATCGACGCTTAACGAGGAACTCGACGAGGAAACCGGCAAGATCGAGAAGCGCATTAACGAGTTCCAGCTCGACACCAAGCAGCCTCGCATCCTGATCACGGACGAGTCCGGTAACACGATCGGTTCTTATTACCTTCCTGGAGGCGCGTACCTCCTCGTCGAGGACAAGCAGCCGATCAAGGCCGGTCAGACGATCGCCAAGATGCTCAAGGAATCCGCGAAAACCAAGGATATCACCGGTGGTCTTCCCCGCGTTTCCGAGCTCTTCGAGGCCAGAAAGCCGAAGTCTCCCGCGGTTCTCGCGCAGATTTCCGGAACGGTCTCGTTCAAGGGAATCCTCAAGGGAAAGCGCGTCCTGATCGTCCGCGACCAGTACAACAAGGAATTCAAGCATCTCGTGCCGATGAGCAAGCGGCTTCTCGTGCGAGACGGCGATACCGTCGAGTCCGGCGAGCAGCTTTGCGACGGCGCGTTCAACCCGCACGATATCCTCGCGGTATCGGGCGAAAACGCGCTTCAGAATTACCTTATGGACGAGATCCAGCAGGTGTACCGCATGCAGGGCGTCGCGATCAACGACAAGCACATCGGCGTCATCGTTCGCCAGATGCTCCGCAAGGTCGAGATCGTCGCGGTCGGCGATACCCGCTTTATCTTCGGACAGCAGGTCGACAAGTACAAGTTCCACGAGGAAAACAACCGCGTCATGAGCGAGGGTGGTCAGCCCGCCATCGCCCGGCCAATGTTCCAGGGAATCACGAAGGCGTCGCTTAATATCGACTCCTTCATCTCGGCAGCTTCCTTCCAGGAGACGACGAGGGTCCTAACGAACGCAGCCATCGCGGGAGCCACGGATTGCCTCCGCGGCCTCAAGGAAAACGTCGTAATCGGACATATGATCCCCGCCGGAACCGGAATCAAGGCGTATAAGAACGTCAGGCTCTTCGACAAGGAAAAGGGAGATCTGGACGTTCAGATGAACGAGATCCTCGAGCGGAGAAAGCTCGAGAAGGCGGCGGAGACCATCGAGGACGACACCGACTTCGAGACTGACGAGAGCGATTGACTCTGAAGGGCGGTGTCAGGTATGATGACACCGCTATAATCACGAAACGATCCGGGGTGCTGCCCGGATAAGAAATAGGAGAAAAGGCAGATGCCTACAATAAACCAACTTATAAAGCAGGGTCGCAAGAAGATCGAGAACAGGACCAAGAGTCCTGCCCTCCAGTCTTGCCCCCAGCGCCGTGGCGTGTGCACCCGCGTCATGACCGTTACTCCGAAAAAGCCGAATTCGGCGCTCCGCAAGGTAGCTCGCGTTCGCTTGAGCAACGGCATCGAAGTCACCGCTTACATTCCCGGAATCGGACATAACCTCCAGGAGCACTCGGTAGTGCTTATCCGCGGCGGTCGTGTTAAGGATCTTCCTGGTGTTCGCTACCATATCATCCGCGGAACCAAGGATACCCTTGGAGTCGCAGACCGCAAGCGCAGCCGCTCCAAGTACGGCGCCAAGCGGCCGAAGGCATAAGGAGACGGTAAAATGGGAAGAAAGAATAAGACAATCGATAGGCCCATCCAGCCCGATACGCTGTACCACAGTACGGTCGTTTCCAAGTTCGTCAGCCGCATGATGCTTCACGGACAGAAGGCTACCAGCACCCGGATCATCTACGACGCGTTCGAGAAGATCAAGGGCAAGACCGAAAAAGAGCCGCTCGAGGTTTTCCTCAAGGCTCTCGATAACGTTAAGCCGATGTTCGAGGTTAAGAGTCGCCGCGTCGGTGGTGCGACCTACCAGGTTCCGATAGAGATCCGCGAAGCCCGCCGCGAGGCGCTTGGCATGCGCTGGATCATCAACGCCGCTCGCGGTCGTTCCGGTCACGAGATGGCCGAACGCCTGGCCGCCGAACTCGTTGACGCGTTCAACAACACGGGATCTGCCTATAAAAAGAAGGAAGATACCCACAAGATGGCAGACGCCAACAAGGCGTTCGCGCACTACCGATGGTAGAAACGAAAAGCTCCCGGAAACGGGGGCTTTTCTTTTTATATAGGAGTATACAATGTCGGATAAGATGCTTGGGTATTGTGGGCTTTATTGCGGTGCCTGCGGGGTATATCAGATGACTCAAGCAGGTTTCCCGAA
>DAOPXQ010000272.1:0-3314 GCA_035352395.1 Treponemataceae bacterium
GCCCCCTTCCTCGTCCCATCTGACGATGGAATACTCGTAGCCCTGTTCCGCGAGGAACTTCTGGCGGTTAGCCGCGAATTCCTCCTCGACGGTCTGGCTCGTGACAATCGTGTAAAAGTGCGAGTCCTTTTCCTTGGGACGCAGGATTCGCCCGAGTCGCTGAGCCTCTTCCTGCCTGCTTCCGAAGGTTCCCGAGATCTGGATCGCGACGGACGCGTCGGGAAGGTCGATCGCGAAATTGGCGACCTTGGAGACGACGATGGTCTTGATCTCGCCCGACCGAAACGCGCCGTAGATGCGGTCGCGCTCGGAGTTGGGCGTCTTGCCGGTGATGATCGGGGCGCCGAGCTCGGCGGCGAGCGACTCCAGCTGATTGATGTATTGCCCGATGACGAGCTTGGAGTCGTCGGCGTGTCGGGCGAGAAGCGCGTGAATGACGGGAACCTTCGCGGGGTTCTCGCTCGCTATGCGGTATTTCTGTCGCTGGTTCGAGACCGCGTAGTCGATCTCCTTCTCGCTCGCGATACCGACGCGGATCTCGACGCAGCGCGCGGTCGCGATCCACCCCTGACCCTCAAGGTCTTTCCAGGGCACGTCGTATCGCTTGGGACCGACGAGGCTGAACACGTCTCCCTCGCAGCCATCCTCGCGCACGAGCGTCGCGGTAAGCCCGAGCCTCCTGATCGTCTGGATCTCCGCGGTCACGCGGAACACCGGGGCCGGCAGCATGTGCACCTCGTCGTATACGATGAGTCCCCAGGCACGCTCGCGAAAAATACCGAAGTGCGGAAAGGGACCGTCCTTCGTCGGGCGCCAGGTAAGGATCTGGTAGGTCGCGACGGTCACCGGGCGAACTCTCTTCGAGTCGCCCGTATATTCGCCGATATCCTCGGGATCGAGGTCTGTCTTGTCCAAAAGCTCGTCGATCCACTGATGCACCGCGGAGACGTTCGTCGTGAGTATCAGCGTGCTGGTCTTCAGCATCGCCATGACGACCATGCCGACGACGGTCTTGCCGGCGCCGCACGGAAGGACGATCGTCCCGAAGCCGGTGCCCGGGCCGCGGTCCCCGACGAGCGCCTCGGCCGCCTCGCGCTGGTAATCCCTGATCGAGAGCGGCGCGCCCGAGCGGCACGCGGGGAGGAGCGAGATATCGAGCGGCTCGCCGTCGCGGAGCGGGGCCTCGTCCTTTACCGGCCAGCCGAGCTTGAGCAGCTCCTGCTTCACGGTGCCGCGATTGAGAACCGCGAGCCTGAGGCGGAATCCCTCGAGGCCGTCGGGCGCGAGGTATTTTTGCATGGCCTTCGAGGCCGAGATCTCTCGATAGATCATCGCGGTCTCGCAGACGAGGACGAGATACTCGATCTCGGGGCCCTCGCCCATCGCCGGGACCATGCGAATCTTGCCAAAGCGGCCCATCGTCTCGATGATCCACTTGTTCACCGCCTGAGGGACGGGAAAGCGCGCGAGAGCATTAAGGGTCTCGGCGATCTGGGAGGGCGTAAAGCCCGCGCTCGCGGCGTTCCACAGGGACAGCGGCGTAATGCGATAGGTATGCAGGTGCTCGGGCGATTTCTCGAGCTCCGCGAAGGGAATGAGGGCGGCGCGCGCCTCGGCCGCCCTTGCGGTGTGCACGTCGAGGAGTATTGATCGGTCGCCTTGAATTATCAGCGGATTCGCGGGGTCGTTTGGCATAACAGTCTATTGTATCCGCGAGACCCCTTCTGGACAAGTAGCTTTTTTTTATTACTGGTACATGATCAGGTACGGACGGGGATTCAGCAGGAAAACGTCGTTCGGGGTCATCAGCGGTACGTCGTAACCCGCGCCCGCGACGGTCGGTTTGAGGAACAGCTTGAAGGACTTAAGCGGAATGTTCTTCGCTTGGGCGTTGAGCGCGTAGGTGTTTTTCTTCAGGGTCGGGGACCCAAAACCGTCGGCGCAGTGTATCAGCTGGACGAGCTCATAGTTGGAGCGGACCAGCGAGCGGTTCATGATCATCTTCGGCTTGAATTGGTGGATCACCAGCATGCGCCGGCCGGGAAGGTTATGCTCGATCATATAGTCCTGGATCATCTTCTGCGCGACGTTGACTTCCTCCGCCGTCACCGAGCCGATTTCCTGCATGGGTTTCGTGGTGCGCCATTCGGGATCAAGAGCGAGTTGCACGTTCGGGTACGCAAGGTAGGGAAGAAGGCGCTTAACGGCGTTCTCGACGGTATACTTTCCGATCTGATGGTCAAGGAAAACATACCATCCGCGCTCGGCGGCATAATCGATGTATTGACGGATGACGGTGTCTGATAGGTAGCCGATCTCGCCTTCGGGCCAGCACGTGCCGAAAATTATGTAAAAGGCGGGAACGATCCCGCGATCGCCGTTTGCCGCGTCGTAGGTCTTGATGAACTCGTCCATGACGGGCTCGATGCCCGTAAGCGAGTATTGGCCAAGAATGCCCATCCCGCTGGAGCCCGGCTTGCCGTATAGGGCGAACACGTCGTTATTGAGGAGGACCGATTGCAGCCTTGGGGACTCGCTGTGGTTCTGCAGATACTCGCGATACGTCTGCGCGCCGGCGACTCCGACGGAACCGGCCGCGGAAATCTCCGCCGCGCCTTCCATGGTCAAAGCCCGGGGGAAAAGAGGATCGAAACGGCGCGAAACCTCGGGTCGGCCAAGGGCATCCATCAAGGCCGCCGCGTTTTCGGCCACAAGGTGGGCGGGGAAAAGGATGCACAACACCGCAATGACGGTGCAGAAACTTCGGGTAGACATACTTATTGCAGCTCCTATCTTGATTATCGGCCGATGTTTTCGGGGACTGAAGGGCTTACGACGCGGATAACGAGATCAAGCCGCCATTCGGGATCCGCGGCGCGAAACACCAAGAGGTCCCCGGTAAGGGTCCCCGTAATCGGCGAGATACGCGCGAGCCTCCAGGGAATGGATCGCTCGTTCGGGCGTCCCTGCGTAACGTCGGCAAATAGGCGATAGCTCGCGGGACCAGTCTTTCGGCACAGGAGATAAAACGTCTCGGGTACGTACTGACCCGCAAGGGAATATGATCTGTCTCCCGTGATCAGGAACGAACCGTCGCGGGCCATGACGGACGATACGATCGTCGTGATCGATGGGAGAACGCTGTAGCCGTTTACGGAGAATCGGACGAGCTCGCCCCCGGACACGATCGGCGCGACCGACGGAGCCGATTCGGCTGGCGGCGACGTCGCGGTATTCGCGCCGTCGGCTGATGAACGGGCTTCCTGCTTTTCAAGGAGCTCGAGTATTTTCTTCAGGGTCTCGTCGTCGGAGGA
>DAOPXQ010000273.1:0-3314 GCA_035352395.1 Treponemataceae bacterium
CGCGGAGTACGTATGGCCGCGCGGTCTCGAGGTCGGGCACGCTGAGTGCGATTTCCTCGGGCTCGGCGCCCTCATCGATGAGCCTTCCGATCTCGAGCGCGACCGCGGTATATTCCTCGCGCGCGTCGGCGTATACCGATACACACGGCTGTCCCGCCACGAGCGCGTCAGAGACCGGCACGTCGCGTACGCACGGCGAGCCGCGCACGAGCTCCGCGTAGTCGTCCCAGTCCTCAATGAGCTCGACGTAGAAGACGACGTATTTTTTTCCGGTGTCCTTAAGCGGCGGTCGTTGCCATGCCGGCTCGAAGAGTTCGTTGCGCTCGAGGAAGCCCGAATAGTCCTGATAGATGAACGAGAGATCGCTTTCCTCTGCCGAGCGTGCGCCGCATCGCGATTTGTTGAGTTTGCGGTTCCAAAGGGCGAGCTGCGGGAGGATGCGCGCGATCCACGGGGCGAACACGCCGCCCGAGGCACTGTGCGCGAGCGGGATCACGTCGGTGACAAGGGGCTGCCTTGAGTTCGCGTTGCGCGACGCGAGGTTAAGCGCGTACATTTTCCTTATCGCGGCCGATACAGGGCTTTTCCCCAAGACGGACGCCTGAACGGCGCTTTCCTTGAATCGGTCCCACGCGATGAACCGCTCGGTCGGGAGCGTTCGCGCGCCCGTTATCGCGAGAGCCTTTTGAAGCCACAGATTCGCCGCGATATCCGAGGGAAATACGAACGTTACGTCGCCGTCTTTCCAGTTCTCGAGGATCGCGGACTCTATGGGATCCATCGTCAGGTCTCCGTGCTTTTAATGGTGTCGAATTCCCGTTTGAGTTTGTTGAACTCGGATTTAAGCTGGACCGTCTGCGTGGATTGGCGCGCGAGCCTCTGGGCGAGTAGGCGCGAGAGGAAAATGCCGTAATGCGGATGCTGGCGGATAAGCGTGATAAATTCCATTTTCGGGATCTTGACGAGCGTGCCCGCGCCGATCGCCATGATCGTCGCCGAGCGTCTGTCGTTGAGGAGAAAGGACATCTCCCCGATGAAGATGTCGTTCGGCGACATCACGGACACGAGCTTTTTCTGGACGTACACCGCGTACTTGCCGGAGCGGATGTAATAGAGGTCGTTCGAAGGCTCGTTCTCGCGGCACACGATCTGCTTGTCTGTAAAGGTGAGCATCTGCTGCTCTTGCATGATCACCGGGATGAGGTTCGTCGCGTCGCGCTGGTTCGGCAGCTCGAACGACGCCTCGTTGCCCTTCGCGTTGTACGAGATCGCGGTGACGAACGACTCGGCGAGCTTGATGCCCATGCCGTGCAGTCCCGCCTGAAGCTCGCCCGCGAGCCGCTTGCGCCAGTCGAAGCCGTCGCCGTCGTCGCGCACGGATAGTCTCGTGCGGAGGTTGGAGATCTCGTAGGAGATGTAGACTTTTTTGTCCGCCGCTTGCGGTTCCTTGCACTTGATCGCGATGAGGTCGAGCATGTTCTTGCCGTCGGAAAGCCACGCCGTCTTCTCGTCGTACGAGATCTTGCAGTTGCCGTGCTCGACGGCGTTGAGGAGGAGTTCCATGAGCGCGCCCTGAAGCGCGGAGCGGCCCTCGTCGTTGATGCGGTTCGTGTTATAGAGATAACCCGTGATCAGGTTGCAGTAGAACAGGATGTCGGTCGGGTCGTTATCGCTCGTGAAGGTACCTGTCTCGTTCGTGTTCATCTGCTGCTGCATGCCGCGGTTGAAGAGGAACTGCTTATTTTGCGTCAGGATTCGGAGGAGGCGCACGCTGTTTTCCTCGAAACTGGGACGGGTAAGCACGAGCAGAATGTTGGGGTCGCGCTTTCGCTCGATGGCGACCTTTTGCTGGTGGTTTGCGACGATCGCGATAATACCGCCGAACAGGAGCCAGGGGTCGTCGTGGATGATCTTCATCAATTCCTCGCCCCCGAGGCTTTCGTCGCCAAAATCGATTATCTTTATCTCGGGAAGCTCGTAGTTGAAGTACGATATGATTTCGTCGCGCTTATCGAGGATGACCGGCTGGAATTCGCCCGAATACTGCTGACAGGCCGCTTCGAAAGACCGGATCGTCGATTGCGTTTTACTAATTATTGGTATACTTTTCATCATGGCTCCGCGCACCATTCTAGCATAAAAGGCGCCATCGCACTATACTTTTTGGATATTTATGGACAGCATACGATTTCTGCCTGGAAAACCGCTTCCCTTTGGCGCGACCGTCTCCTCGGACGGCGTCAATTTTAGCGTATTCACGCGGCACGGCACCGGCGTCATCCTCGAGTTGTTCAATGATCCGGCAGACGCCGAACCGTATTGTACCTATCACTTCGATCCCCAGCTGAACCGAACCGGCGACGTGTGGCACGTATTCGCCTCGGGGCTTTCCAAGGACGCGTTGTATCTCTATCGCGTCGATGGCCCTTTCAGGCCGAACGAGGGCCTTCGCTTTAACGTCCATAAGTACCTCCTCGATCCCTACGCGAAGGCGATAACCCCAACCTCGATTTTCCGGGAGTTGGAGAACAGCGCGAAAAACCCGCTGCACGTCGACGCCGACCTCGCGTACAATACCGTGTTGTCGGCGCGCGGTTTCCCCAAATGCGTCGTCGTCGACGACGGCGACTTTGACTGGCAGGGAGACCGCCCCTTAAACCTTCCGCTTAGATACAGCGTGATATACGAGGCCCACGTGCGCGGTCTTTCCGTTCACCCCAGCTCTAGGCGCCCCCACGCCGGCACCTATCGCGGCGTCGTGGAATCGATCCCCTGGTTAAAGGAGCTCGGCGTCACGAGCCTGGAGCTCTTGCCCATCAATGAGTTCGACGAGTGGGAGAACGGGCGCACCAATCCGATGACAGGCGAGCGACTCAAGAATTACTGGGGTTACAGCACCGTGTCGTTCTTCGCGCCGAAGGCCGGATTCGCCTCGGACAACCGCGGCTCCGCGCACGTGCGCGAGTTCAAGGAGATGGTGCGCGAGCTGCACAATGCCGGCATCGAGGTGATCCTGGACATCGTGTTCAACCACACGGCCGAGGGCAACGAGCGCGGCGTGACGATCAGCTTTCGCGGCTTCGACAATCCCGTGTATTACATGCTCGAGGACAACATGCGCTACTACCGCAACTTCTCGGGCTGCGGCAACACATTCAACTGCAATCATCCGGTCGTCAGGACCTTTATCCTCGACTGCCTGCGCTACTGGGTTACCGAGATGCACGTCGACGGATTCCGCTTCGACCTCGGCTCGATCCTCGGGCGCGACCAAAAGGGGCGCATGCTCGAGAACCCGCCGATGCTCGAGCGCA
>DAOPXQ010000274.1:0-3312 GCA_035352395.1 Treponemataceae bacterium
GGCGTACATTCCCTTGTCAACCCGGGAAAATAATGTCTCCAATTTCTCATCGCGCTGGAATTCGGTAACGCCGAACGAGGAAGTGATCTGCGGGACGCCCTCGATGGCAAGTTTCTCCACCGAAACGCGAAGGTACTCGGCAAGATCCAATGCCTGCGTAACCGTGAATCCCGGGGTTAAAATCATGAACTCTTCGCCGCCCCAGCGCGAGAATACGCAGGAATCGGGAAGTATTTTTCGAATGCACTCCACTAGCGACACGAGAACCAGGTCGCCTATTTCATGGCCGTACGTGTCGTTGATATTCTTAAAGTGATCGATGTCCATCATTATGAGGGAGAAGGTGACTCCCGTCTTGTGGCTCTTCTTTAGCTCTTTTTGGAGGCAGGCGTCGAAGCTGTGCCGGTTAAAGATATGCGTTAGGGGATCGTGGCCCGCCAAGTAGTTTGCCTGCTCCAGTTCATGATCCATCTGGACTTCCATAAACGAATCGTGATCGACGACCGTATTGATTATCGCGTTAAGGGACGCGTTGTCCTGAATAGCCTTGTTGTATTTCGCGCGCAGCCGCGTATTTTCGGATTCGAGTTCGATGATTCGTCCTCGAAGCGATTCCAGGCTGTTTGCGTATTTTCCCTGCGCGTTAATCCTTGCGATGATCTCTTCATGGCTTCTCGGATAGGGGATGCAGTCGTTCGCGCCGGAATCGATGATCTTGGCGATCTTGGAGGATTCGGTGCCGTCCGAGACGAGCGCGATTACGGGTGCGGATAGTACGGTTTGTTTATCGTGCAAGGCGGAGAAAACGTCGTTTGCCGCCTTGTCGTCGTGCACGAGATCCAGCAGAATAACGGTAATCGATGAACGGGCCTCGTATGTTAATACGTTCCAGTCAAACGGCAAAAAACGCGGCAATACGCAGTTAATGCGCAGGAAACTGGATAGTTCCTGTTGCAAACGAGTATTTGTTGAAACGAGAAGCATTTCTATCACGTTTATCCCCATGCACTCGTATATAGACTGGTTACTGATAAGTATAGACAAGAATCCATGGCTGTCAAAAACGCGAAATCTCCGAGCGCTGTCGGTAGGTCATTAATCCCGCAGCCATAATGCAGGCAAGGCATTCATGCGCGAATATGGGCGAAATGGACAGCTCAGGAATCGAAATGAAGTTCAGCGATGTTTAATAAAGTTATTGTCGTCAAGCTCGCGGAACGCGAGGTCCAGCTCTTCTTGGGTATTCATCACGATGGGGCCGCCCCATGCGACGCTTTCGCGAAGCGGAGACCCCGCGAACAAGACGCACCGCGCGTCCTTCGAGGGGCTTGCCGTCAGGACGGCTGAGTCTCCAGTAGAAAGGAGGACCGCCTTCCGGCGCTCGACGAAGGTTTGATCGTCGCCCTTGCCCTCGTCGAAAGAAACGTCGCCGTCGATCAGATAGACAAAAACCGTATCTTGCTCCGACACGTCCACGCTGACGGAACTCCCGGCCTTAAGCGAAATATCGAGAACCGTGGCGTCGACGTAATCGCCCCTCATCGCGCCCTTGGTTTCTTGGAACTTACCCGCGATGACCGCGATGCGCGCCCCGTCCTTTTCGACCACCGGAATCATGCTTGCCTTTAGGTCGCGGTACTTAGGCGCGGTCATTTTGTCCTTCGCGGGCAAATTGACCCATAGCTGAAGCCCGAGCATCCGCGGGGCGGACATCGGCATCTCCTGGTGAATAATCCCGCTTCCGGCCGTCATCCATTGACAGTCCCCGTCGCGAATCGTTCCCTTGTTGCCAAGACTGTCACCGTGCTCGATGGTGCCGCTCGCGAGCCAGGTAACCGTCTCGATGCCGCGGTGCGGATGCCAGGGAAAACCCTTGACGTAGTCCGAGGAATCGGTCGAGTCGAACGCGTCTAGCATCAGGAAGGGGTCGAAGTCCTGTACCGTGGACGATCCGATAACTCGCACAAGACGAACCCCCGCGCCGTCCACGGCGGGCGCGCCAGTAACGATTTTCTTGATCTGCCGGACGGTCTTTGCCTTACTCATTCAATAAATATAGACAATGAGAAAGTAAAATGAAAGTCCGGCCGTAGGGACGGATCAGGTCAACTCAGTATTCTCCTTTAGGAAAGACCTAATAAGCATTTTAAACAGTTCCTGACTATAGTGGGTCTTTTTTTCCTTGGGCGGGAAACGCGCGTCGAATTCCTTTGCCTTCTGCGGGTCAAACTGAAAGACGTCGCTTTGTTTTGCTTTCCAGTTTTTGCTCCCGAAGAAACCAGGTTGTAGCTCAAGCACGAGAAGGCCCAGGGGATGTTGGCCGTCCATGTCGCTCACCCGATAATCGATGCCGTTCTTGAAGCCGTGCTTGCAGTAATTGTGGGGATCGCCGTAGATCACGATCGCGGGGATTTTCATCTCTTTTACGAGCGCGCTCGTCCGCTCGATCAAGGCCGTGCCTATCCCTTTTCGCTGATACGTAGGGTGGACGCAGAGCGGCCCGAACGAAACGATCGGGATCCGTTCCCCGTCATCGTCGATAAGATACGCTTTCGTATACATGATTGAACCGACGATCGCTCCGTCGAGCTCGGCGACGAAATCGAGCTCCGGGATAAAATCAGCGTGGTCGCGGAGTATATGGCTAAGATAGTGCTCGTCGCATCCCGGAATATAGAGATTCCAAAAGGCCTCGCGCGTCAGTTCCTCGACCTCGAGGTAATCGTTTTTATTCTCAAGTCTGGTGGTGATTTTCATTACGTTCCTCACTTCGTTCGGTTTCGTTTCAGTTCTTTCTGCAACTTCGATATGGACTTCCATTTCTGCTCGTCCTCGCGCCGCGCGCGCTCGTCTGTTCGGCGTTCGATCCAGGCTTGCTCCTTCGCGAGCGCGAGATACGCCTCGTAGCGCTTTGGGTCGAGCTCGCCTGAGTCGAGCGCTTCCTTAACGGCGCAGCCGGGCTCGCCCTTGTGCGAGCAGTCGCCGAAACGGCAGCGGGTAGCGAGGCGGGCGATCTCCGGGAAGCCGCCCTCGAGTCCCTCGGCGTCGCCCCAAAGCTTGAGCTCGCGGATTCCCGGGCTGTCGATGAGGAGGGCGCCGGAGTCGAGCCGGTACAGACGACTTGAGGTCGTCGTGTGCCGGCCGCGAAGGTCGTCATCGCGCACGGCGCCTTCCTTCGCGGGGGGTAAGCTCTCTGGAGTTAAGCTCGCGGGAGTTGAGCTCACGGCGGATGCTAAGTTCGCTGGGGCGGTCAGGCTTAAGGCATTGACCAGCGCGGATTTACCGACGCCGCTTTTACCGAGCATGCATGCC
>DAOPXQ010000275.1:0-3310 GCA_035352395.1 Treponemataceae bacterium
TCGCCGACTACCTGGCGCTCGACGCCTGCGTCGCGCGGCGGAAGGCCCCCGGCGGCCCCGCTCCGGAGCGTTGCGCGGAAGAGCTTGAGCGGCTCTCCGCCTTCGTCGCCGGGCGCAGGACGGCGGAGGGGAGCCGGGCGGGCCGTTAAGCGGGCCGCTTGGCGGGCGGGGAAGCGGGCGGGCGCGCTTCGGCGGCGGCCAATATTGCTGACGGGGACGTAAATTCGGCGCCGCCCGTCAAGTATTCCTCGATCCCCCTTAATGCGGTTTTTCGCACGAAGATCACGGGACGCGGCGCGGCCGGTACGGTAGCATTCGGCGCAGACGCATTCGGCGCGGTCGCGCTTGGGGTATACATAAAATAACTATCAGAGCGAAACGCGTACAGGGCGGAAAGACGGTCGCCTAAGGGCTCAGTCGCGATTATGGGCTTCTGCGGGAATACGGCTGATAGCGCCGCGATAACCCGTTCGGCGTCGGCGTCATCATACCCCGCGATCATCATCGCCGGATAGTCGGAACCGACATACAGCGAACAAACTTGCTTGTCGCGGAACGAAGAAAACGAAGTTTCGTCAGTTCCAGAACGCGCGTACCCGGTCTCGGCCGCTTGCGTATCCTTTTTCTTCTTTTTATTACCGTCGGACGGATAAAAAATCCCGTCCAGAAGATCCTTAAAGACCATTGCCATAGCGTTCATGCGGAGAAGTATACCGCAATCCTCGAGAATTGGCTTCAGGATAATCCGGACGAAACGCTCGCGCCACTCAGCCGAGGACCTTTACCCGGGATTCGATCGGCGCAAATTCCTTGTCGCCCGCGGAAGCGGCAACCGAACCGAACGGCATTTCCGCGAGGAGCTTCCATGAATCGGGAACGTTCCACGCCTTTCGCACGCCCGCGTCCACGAGCGGATTGTAATGCTGAAGCGATGCGCCCAAACCTTCGGCCTCAAGCGCGGTCCATATCGCGAACTCGAGCATTCCGTTCGACTGGAGCGACCACACCGGAAAATTATCCTTGTACAGAGGGAATCCCGCCATTAGTCCCTCGACGACCGTCTGATCCTCGAAAAACAAAATAGTGCCGTACCCCGCGTCAAAAGACGAGAGCTTTTCGTCGGTTTTCGCGAAGGCGTCGGCGGGAACGATCTTCCGGAGTTCATCGCGCGCGATATCCCAGAACCGCGAACTTTCCTTGTCATAAAGAACGAGCACGCGGGCGCTCTGCGAATTGAACGCCGACGGAACGTGTTTAACCGCGAATTCAACGACTTCCCGAATCCGCTCTTTCGATACCTTACGTTCCTTACCAAGCGCATATATCGTTCGCCGATCCCGGATCGCGTCATAAAATCCCTTGCTCATATCAACCTCCGTTATCGTTACATTCTCCGTACAAGGATAATGTAAGTCGACGGAAACATAAAGACAAGAGGAAAACACGGGGCCCAGGCCCGAGACGGGACAAGGGCCGGAAAGCGGGCGAATGCCCGGCCTCCTACGAGCGGGAAAGTAGGCGCCCGAGCCAGGGCCGCTTGACGGAGATCGCCTTGTAGGGGCACATCTCCTGGCAGCAATAGCAACGGATGCACTTAGAGTAAGTATATTCGGGCGGCGACTTCCGGTTTCCGTTCCGGAAATTGACCGCCTTGCCCTCGACGGGACAGGATTCAACGCATACGCCGCATTTGACGCAAATCGCGGGATCGATGACGGGCCTGGGATAGATCGCGTTCTGAAGGAAAGCGGGACCCGCGCCGAGCCCGGTTACGTTCGTCTCGGTGACGGGCTTTCGCACCGCGTCGAAATCTGGCTTACGGAACGAGGCGGGATCGTCGCCGAGGTATTCGATGTCGGAGACCTCGTATTTACCAAGGCCGCGTTCCGCGCCATGCGTGATGGTCGGGATAAAGGTCGGGTCAAGGTCGATCATGCGGCAAAAGGTCGAATCTACGGCGATGGGGTCGGACGAGATTATGAGGCAGTTCATCGCGACGGGCGTGCCGCCGCGCGGGCCGTTCCCTTCCATCGCCATGATCCCGTCCATCACGAAGAGCCGGGTCTTCAGCATAAGGTTGAGGTCTATGAGCATCTTGGAGAAAAGCACCTGGTTCGGAACCCTCACGTGGAAGGCGGCCTTGTTGAGCCCGTACACGCAACCGAACTGGTTTTTCACCGCGCCGGTCACGCGCGTAAGGGCGTGGGTTTTCATCTTTGGAAGGCTGACGATCCCGTCGGTCTCGAGCGCGGCGTTCGAAAGGTCAAATCGCTTACCGACGAAACCGTCCGGGTTCTCGACGCTTTGCCCATGCTCGAAGTCCGCGAGCGGGATGCCGTATCGCTCGGCGACCTGCGAAAGCCCGGACTTGGCGAGCGCGTCCAGCGGCTTGCCGAATCCCGGCGAGTCGCCGTAGGAAACCTCGACGTCGGCCGCGGTAAGGATTCTCGCGACCGCGTTAAATACCGCCGGGTGCGTCGTAACCGCCAACTCGGGGGCCGAGCCCGCGAGCACGTTCGGCTTCATCAGGATCTTCTCGCCCTTCCTGACGAACGCGCCTATCCCGCCGAGCAACTCAACGCCGCGCGAAACGGCGGCATACACAACGTCCTCGTCATACGACTCGCAGCGGATTACCGCAACCTTTGACTTTGCCATCATAAGCCCCCTATCGCGCGGAATCGCGGGATCGCTTCCGCGTATGTTCAGTACCCCGCGAGTATCTTCGCGAGCCGATCGCGGCCAATGATCTTCATAAAGCTCGCGAGACGCGGGCCCTGATCTTTATTGATCAGCGCCTGATACGTCGCGTTGAAAAGCGCCTTCGATTCGATGCCGCATTCCGCCGCGACCGCGTACACGAGCTCGCCCAAGGCCTTCTCGTCGACGCCGTCCATCTTCGGCAGGACTTCGTCGCGGATCTTCTTGACCGCGTCAAGCGCGGGACCGGAGAGGTCTGCCTTGGAGCCGTCCTTCCGGAGCGCGAAGCGGAAATCCTCGGGCGCGCACTCGGTAATCCAGTACCACGCGCAGGCGGCGCGCGTCTTGAGGCGATCGAGCTGCTCAGGTCTTACGTCCGGCAGCGAGGCGATTACCGCGTCGGCGTCGCCGTCGTTCGTCTGGAGAAGATTGCAGAGGTGGCGGAACGGGATCTGGTACGACGCGCACGGGGGCAGATCGCCGACTTGGCTAAGCTCCCATATGCGCCGTTCCTTCGCGTAGGTCTCGTCGTTCTTCGCCTTCTCGATCCCCCACGCGATGCGCTCGGTCTTGTCGTAGTCCTCGTAGATCTTGATGACGTCGAGGTCAA
>DAOPXQ010000276.1:0-3290 GCA_035352395.1 Treponemataceae bacterium
GGTGGATGCCGACGGCGCGGCTCATCGCGCACAGGCGCGCGACGGTCGACTCGAGTTCTTTGCCGGTCGTCGCCATCAGGTCGGCGAACTCGTCGATGATGATGACGATATACGGCAGCTTTTCCGTCGCGATGTCGCGCTCGCGGATTCGCTTGTTGTAGCTCTTTATGTCGCGGACGCCCATCCCGTCGAGCAGGGCGTAACGGCGCTCCATCTCGCACAGGCAGTACTGCAGCGCCTGGAACGCCTTCTTCGGCTCGGTGATGACCGGCGAAAGGAGGTGGCCGATGTCGTTATAGAGTTTGAGCTCGACGATCTTTGGGTCGATCAGGATAAGCTTCACCTCGTCGGGCGAGCGCTTGTACAGGATCGAAAGGATGATCGAGTTGACGCACACCGACTTTCCCGAACCGGTCGAGCCCGCGATCAAAAGATGCGGGGTCGAGGCGAGATCGAGCAGCTGGGCCTCGCCGGTGATATCCTTGCCGAGCACGACCGGGATCTCCATCTTCTTCGCCTGCGGGGTATCGGTCTCGATGAGCTCGCGGAAGCTGACGATCGACCGCTTTTGGTTCGGCACCTCGATGCCGACGGCGTGCTTGCCGGGTATCGGCGCGACGATACGAACGCTCGACGCGGCGAGCCTCAGCGCGATGTTATCCGCGAGACCGACGATCTTCGAGAGCTTGACGCCGGGCGCCGGGAGGATTTCGAACATCGTGATGACAGGCCCCTTCCGGATGCCCGTCACGTCCGCCTGGATGCGGAACTCGTTCAGTGTTTCCTTCAACGCGACGGCCGCGCGCCTCGTCGAGTCGTCGACGACCCAGTATTCGCCGTCGGGATACGAGGTCAGTATGTCGAATGGGACCGAGTATGCCTTATTCCTGTTTTTTTTTACGAAGGGGATCGCGGACACGGCCGTCGCGAGAAGCCCGGGTTTCTTGCCATCGGCAAGCCCGCCGGAACTTCCGCTAGCATCGGCGGCCGCGGGGTCGTGTGCGGCGGGCGGTACCGTCACGACGGGCGGAAGGTCCGAGGTCGCGGGAAAATCCGGAATGGCGACGTCGGAAAAATCTGCAAGATCGATCTCATCGACCTCGTCCGCGTCCTCTATCATCTCGATATCGATCGGATTGAATTCCTCTTCAATTTCAGGTTCGTCTGGCTCGTCGAGCTCGTCGGCAACACTCAGCTCGGATTCGTCGATCTCGGGTTCTTCAAAGGAAATTTCCGTGGATACGACCTCGCCCTGCGCGACAGACTGGTTCTGATCTACCCACTCATCGATGACGGGAAGGTCAAACGGGGCCTTCATCTTCTCAAAGTCCACATACGCGGGCATCGGCGCGGGCATCGGCGCGGGCATCGGAACCGCCTCGGAAACGAGAGCTGCCGCGCCCGCGAGAGGCTGCGCGACGCTCGAGATAGCTTGCGCGACACTTGCAACGGGCGCGGGGGTTACATCAGCCGGTTCGGAACTATCGCTCTGAGGAATTTCGGGAAGCTCAAACTGGTCATCGGCATTCTCAACCGGCGGAACTTCAGAGGACTCTATGGTTTCCGGTACTTCCGGTACTTCCGAGACTTCCGGGACTTCTGCGACCTCGGCGTCGCTTACGGGTCCCGCGTTTTCAATGGTTTCAATGGTTTCGACGGTCTCTTCGACAGTCGCGGTCGGTTTTTTCAGCATGATCTCGGCGACCCATAGCATGCCGATATACTCGACGAATATTATTATGACTGCGCAGCCGACGATCCCGAACGTGACGAACGTGGCGAATCCGGGCTCTCGGATCGAGGAACCCAGCGAGCGGGCAAGCCGTTCGCCCGCGACGGCGGTAAAAAAAGGAACCACCGATCCCGCGAGCATCAGCGCGTGCAAGGGCGTGCTTCCCGGAACGAGGAGCAGGATCGCCGCGACGAGCACGTACGCGGGTACCAGGAACGACGAGAGGCCATACGCCGAAAGCAGGAGATTGCCCGGAAGGGCAAGCATGCTTTCCGCGTTCCCGTACGAAGCCGCGGAGATTAGGAGAGAAATAGTCAACAGCGCGGCGAATATCAAAGAAAGGGATCCCGCGATAAAAGACGCTACGCGGTTCGCTTTCCGGGGAAGAAGCTTGTCCATCAATTCAACTCCAAAAGGCTCGATGATTCTGCTTTCAGAGTATCGGCAGTTTTTCTCCGCGTGTTTAGGGGTTAGCGGACGCGAGGGGGACTTCAGTCGTCCCGAAAATCCCCCCAACGACGGTCCCCGGTCCCTTATCGTAATATAAGCGCCCATAAGTCGCGGCCGCGACTATGATTTTCCTGCCATACTCGCGGGTTTCGGCGTAAGGCAGTCCCTCAAGCGCGATATCGGCCGGCAGCCCGTCCAAGGCGTCAAACCAGCGCCGAACCCGGGTAATGCCCGCGTTATACGCGTAGCACGCGGGAAGGATTCTCCCGTCTAGCCGCGCGATCATCCGGGACAGGTAATACGCGCCGAATTCGATATTAGTCGCGGGGTCGGCAAGATCGAACGATGAACGACTCAGCTCCCTCGCGATGTCCGCCGCGGTAGGATCCATAAGCTGGGTAAGCCCGCGCGCGCCCGCGCCGGAGACGATTCCCGGCTGGAACAGGCTTTCGCTCCGAATCATCGCGTACAGCACCCATTCATCCAGCCCAAAACGACGCGCTGAACCGGATACCTCCGCGTGCCAGGGTCGCGGATAAAGGATACGCTCGAAAGGCGCGTAATCGACCCCATCGGTCTGCCCGGCGGCCCCGGCTCCCGCGCGGGCAAGGGACAGGCTCACGAGCCTGATCGCGTCGCCATGCCGCCCCATGGACGACAGTTCGTCGGCAAGCTTCGCCGCCATGAGGGGCGATAGCGCGGGTTTAAGATCTACAGCGGCTTGATGTAGCCGTTCGGGAAGGAACCATTCGATGTATCCGCGTAAAAAGGAGTAAGCAGATTTATCGCTTGCATCATCACTCGCATCATCAATCGCACTAGTCACGGCGTTTTCCCCCGCGGGCACTTGGCCGAGCGCGACATTCGCCATAAGCGCGTAATACGGCGCCTCGCGGCGCATATCAGCAACCTCGGCAAGCACGACGGCGGCCTTGTCCGTACCGGCAAGCGAGGTACGCGCGGCAATAAAGCCGAGTCTCGCGCGCAATTCCGGGTCGATCCCGGCGGCCGTCGAGGTTCTGAGGGCATCAAGCCCCTTCCAATCGCGCGCGTTTACCATCCCGACTATAGCTGACTCAAGAAGATCGTCATACCAGGAGGGTTTCCC
>DAOPXQ010000277.1:0-3284 GCA_035352395.1 Treponemataceae bacterium
TCCTCGAGCCTATCATGAAGGTATCGATCGAGGGACCGCAGGAATTCCAGGGAAACATTTTCGGACTCATCAACCAGCGCCGCGGCATCATCCTTTCGTCCACCGAGGACGAAGCCTTTACCCGCGTCGACGCGGAAGTGCCTCTTAGCGAGATGTTCGGCTTCTCGACCATCCTCCGGTCCTCGACCCAGGGAAAGGCCGAGTATTCGATGGAATTCGCCAAGTACGGCAAGGTTCCGAACGCCGTAGCGGAAACTCTTATCAAAGAGTATGAAGCCAAGCGCAGAGCAGAGCAGAAATAAGGAGACGTCAATGGTAAAGCAGGATCTTATCGAAAGGAGCCCTGTCCGGAACTTTGAAAAGTCCCTGGGCGGCGGCGTTAAAGCCGGAGAAATCGGCGTCATAGCCTCCAAAAAAGGCCTTGGCAAGACCTCCATCCTGGTTCAGCTCGGCATCGACAAGCTTCTCCAGGGCAGCACCGTCGTGCACGTCTCTTTCAACCAGCAGGCCGATCACGTAATGACCTGGTACGAGGATATATTCAACGAGCTCGCTAAAAAGAAAAACCTCGACAAGGCGTCCGACGTCAAGGCGGAGCTCGTGCGAAACCGCGTCGTGCTCAACTTTAACCAGGATTCCGTAAAGACCACGCAGGTCATCAAGACGGTCAAGGCCCTCGCGGAAGGCGGATCGAAGACCGGAGCCGTCATCATCGACGGTTTTGACTTCGCCAAAGCCATCCCCGAGAGCATGGATCAGATGAAGTCCTTCGCGAAAGAAGCCGGCATCAATATTTGGTACAGCGCCAATATTGAGGCCGCGGAGAAGGGTCTCCCCGCAAGCCTGAAGAGGTTCGAGAAGGACCTTGATATCGTCCTTTTCCTCGAGCCCAAGTCAGACTGCATTCAGATCAAGGTTCTCAAAGAGCACGATCGGAACGACTATACCACCGACCTCAAGCTCGACGTAAAGACCTTGTTGATCGCGGAGAAATAATCGACCGCATGTCAGCTATAAACCGCCTTCGGGCGGTTTTTTTTTGCTTCCGGTTACTTTTCATGCCATACTTACAGTGCGTCCACAGGAGTTGCGTATATGTCACTTAAACGGTCAAGCGGAATTCTCCTTCATCCAACGTCCCTGCCGGGAACGCCCGGAATCGGAACCATCGGCAAACAGGCCTTTCGTTTCGTGGATTGGCTTTCGCTGGCCGGTCAAACCCTCTGGCAGGTACTTCCGCTCGGCCCAACGGGCTATGGCGACTCTCCCTACGCCTCGTTCTCAACGTTCGCGGGCAATCCCCTGCTCATCGACCTGGACGCGCTCCATTCCGACGGATTACTGTCCGAGAGCGATATCAAACCGCCTTCGTATATCTCGAGTTCCGGACCCGTCGATTTTGGCTCGGTCGTTTGGTGGAAGACGCCGGTACTGAAGCTCGCGGCGAAGAACTTTCTCGCGCGGGGAAACGAGCCCGCGTACGCCCGCTTCCTGAAAGAAAGCGAATTCTGGATCGATGATTACGCCCTGTTCATGAGCATCAAGGGACACTTCGATAAAAAGGCCGCCGACGAGAAATTGCATGGACGTTTATGGAATAACTACTGGCCAAAGGAACTCGCGACCCACCAAAAGAAGGCATGCGAGGAATGGGCAAGGGCGAACGCGCCGGACATCGACGCGCACAAGGCGATTCAGTTTTTCTTCTTTAGACAATGGGACGCCCTTCGCGCGTACGCGCGCGATAAGGGGATCTCGATTATCGGGGACATTCCCATTTTCGTCGCCGCGGATTCCGCGGACGTGTGGGCCAATCAGGGGCTCTTCCAGCTAAATCGCGACGGAACGCCGAAATTCGTAGCGGGAGTGCCGCCCGACTACTTCAGCGAGACGGGACAGCTGTGGGGCAACCCTCTCTACGACTGGAAAGCAATGAAAAAGGACCACTACGCTTGGTGGACGTCGCGCATCAAGGCGATGCATCGGCTTGTGGACTATTTCCGCGTCGATCACTTTCGCGGGTTTGAGGCGTACTGGGCCATTCCCGCTGGCGAAAAGACCGCCGTAAACGGAACGTGGGTTCCCGGACCCGATCACGACTTTTTCAATGCCATCAGGAAAAACCTCGGCGAGCTTCCGATTCTCGCGGAAGACCTTGGGGTAATCACCCCTGGGGTTCAGGCATTGCGGGACGATTTCGGATTCCCCGGAATGAAGGTTCTGCAGTTCGCGTTTGACGTCAACGAGGCCGGCAAGGGTGGGCTCACGAACCCGTTCCTGCCGCATATGTACGGCTCCAACTCGCTCGTCTACACCGGCACGCACGATAACGACACCATGCGCGGGTGGATAGATCACGCGACGCCCGAAGAACGCGCGCTTGTCGCCGATTACCTAGGCGGACACGTCACGGATAAAGACCTTGTCCCGGAACTGATCCGCGCGGCGCTGATGTCCGTCGCGGTATTCGCCATCTTCCCGATTCAGGATATCTACGGGCTCGGAAGCGAGGCAAGGATGAACACCCCTTCCACCCTCGGGCAAAACTGGTCCTGGAGAATGAGCGACGGTCATTTCGATCCCGCGCGCGCGGAATGGCTCCGCAAATACGCAAGCCTCTACGCGAGAAACATGAAAGAGGTCACTGAAGCCCGAAAAGGCTCCTGAAGGCCGAATTAAGGCTTTTCTTTCCGCGACTCGCCATTCCGGACGAGAAGCGGAGGATATTTTCCTCGCTGCCCGCGATAAGCAACACGTCGTCGTCCTGGAACACGTACGATGGATCGTAGATGAACGAAAAGTCGTCGGACTCGATTTTCCGCATCGCGACGACGTTAAGGCCGAAATTCTTTCGCAAGTTTGCCTCGATGAGCGTTTTTCCGCGGCAATTATCGTTCGCCTTAACCTCAGCGAGTGAAAGTCCCGCGGATATCGGCAGGAAATTGAACAGGATTGACGAAGCGAGCATGGGGACGACGCGCTTGGCCGCCTCCCTGTCCGGATAGACTACCTTGGTGGCGCCGACCATCTCGAGCACTTCGCCTTGCTCGTCGGATTGAGCCTTCGCGATTATTTCCTTGATGCCCATCTTCTTCAGATAGTTTATTGCCATGATCGAGGCTTCTATCTTGCCTCCGAGGTCTACGATTACCGCGTCGATCTCCGGCGGGATTATCTTCAAGAGCGCCTTTTCGTTGATTGCGTCGGTAACGTACGCGGCCTTGGCGACGTCCTTATACTTGTCGATTATCGTACGGTCCTTATCGATGATGATTATCTCGTTC
>DAOPXQ010000278.1:0-3281 GCA_035352395.1 Treponemataceae bacterium
GAAGTCGATGCTGAAATGGCGAAGACCGCGGGGGAAATTCCCCGTTGCGTGATGGCGATGGTTCCGCTTTCAAAAGCGGAAACGAACTTCTCGGGAAGGGAGCTCGATCCGGCGGAATCGTCCATCGTCGAGAAGCATCTCTGGCACCCGAAGGTCATTCGCGAGGGAAACGTTCCCGTCGCCGCGCGGTTCTTACTCCCGACGGCAGTCCTAGCACAATCGGCTACGCACTTGGCGCACGTGGGCCTCGTCAGCGACCCCGATGGCATCTATAGGCGTGTGCCCTTACTGTACCGATGGGGGACGGGGTACGTCCCTTCCTTGCCGCTTGCAATGGCGGCTGATGAGCTGGGAATCGATACGAACGGTGCCGTCCTTGATGCGGGAAAAGCGCTTACGCTTCCGTTGAAAAAGGGCGGAAGAATTATTGTGCCGATCGATGATTCGGGATGCGTCTATATTCCCTACGCGGGCCAGTGGAAGGATGGGCTAAAGCGGATCCCGATGGAAACGTTTGCGCGCGCGGCTTCCGATTCCGCAACCTTTGACCAAGTATTCGATGTAATTGACGGCAACATACTCAGCCTGTGCGACTTGTCGACTGCGAAAAAGGATTTTGGCACGACTCCGCTCGAGCCTGTATATCCCCTATCGGGCATTCATAACGCGGTTCTCAACGGCCTCTTAACCAATACGTTCTTTTCGCCCTTTCCGACATACGCCAAGTTCCTGCTTTTCGCGCTAGCGCTGTGCGCGGTCGTATTCGGGCTTTCACGGAAAAAAGCCGCGGCGTTTCACTGGACGTTCGCGATTATTCTTTTTGCCGCGACCGCTGTGACGATCGCCCTTTGGTTTGTCTTTCTGATCGTTCCCTGGTATGCCGGGATCGCCGTTGCGATCGTAGTCACCTGGCTGACTGCGTGGGTATTCAGGCTCGCGGCCGTCTACAAGGAGCGGCTGCTTTTAGGGAACGCGCTGTCACGTTATTTTCCCCGCTCGCTCGCCGAGAAGATACTCAAAGAAGGGCGTACCGATCTCGTGCCCGCGACCAAGGAGCTGACGATACTGTTTGCGGACATCGCGGGATTCACGAAATGGTCGTCCGATAAGTCTCCCGAGATGGTTCACGGTTTCTTGAGCGAATACCTCGAATCGATGGCGGGGATAATCTTCGCGCACGGCGGAACGGTCGATAAGTTCATGGGCGACGGCATCCTGGCCTTTTTCGGCGACCCGTTCGAGCAGCCCGATCACGCCGCTCGGTGCGTGGGCGCGGCGATCGCCATGCAACGAAAGGTACGGGAGCTCGCGGAGAAATGGCGGCCCATCGTCGGCATTGAGCTGAAAATAAGGATCGGTATCAACACCGGGAAGGTAATCGTCGGGAATCTCGGTTCTAAAACGCGAATAGAGTATACGGTCATCGGCGCGACGGTAAACCTCGCGCAGCGGATGGAAGGCGGCGCGCCCGTGGGCGGGATCATGCTCGCGGAAGACGCATACCGCGACGTCGAGGGACGGTTTGAGTTCGATGATCCGCAGGCAATTACGGTGAAGGGATATGAAAGGCCCATAAACGCGTACACGGTTAAGAACTATCTATAAATGAGTTTATCGGGAGATAACAAAATGAAACGAGGTTTTTGTTCGTCTGTGCTTCTTCTGGGTCTGGTCTTTTCGTCCTTTTCGGAAACGCGCGGTATCGGCGTGCATGCTCCTGCGCCTGCGGCGGTATCCGAGCCCGAGATCGTGCTCCAGAAGAATCTGGTCTGCAATATCTATTCCGTGGCGTACAGCCCCGACGGCAAGCTTCTCGCCGCCGGTTATGATAACAATCAAATCAGGATTTGGGACGCGAAGAAGGGAACTCTTATGCGGACCCTGTCGGGCCACACGGGCACTGTATGGTCGGTCGCATTCAGTCCGGACGGAAAGACGCTGATCAGCGGCTCTGCCGACAAGACGATCAAGTTTTGGGACGTTCAGTCCGGTAAGGAATTAAGGACGCTTAAGGGGCACGAGGATACCGTTTCCTTCGTTACGTACAGCAACGACGGCGTCTATATCGCGAGCGGTTCCGCGGACCGGACGATAAAATTCTGGGATCCGGAAAACGGGAAGCTCCTTCAAACGCTTACCGGGCACACAAGGACGATCGCGTCGATCGCGTACAGCAACGACGGCAAGTACATGGCGAGCGCGTCCTGGGATAAAACGGTAAAGATGTACTACGCGGTCGGCGGCTCAGAGATACGGACGCTAACGGGGCATTCAGACTCCGTCTACGCGGTGCTCTTTAGCCCCGACGGGAAATATCTCGCGAGCGGTTCGGCGGATAAGTCGATCAAGCTGTGGGACGTTCACTCGGGGTCGTTGAGTAAGGACCTGAAGGGAAGCAGTGACGCCGTCTGGTCGTTAGCCTTTAGCCCCGATGGAAAAAAGATCGCGGGAAGTTCCGCGGACGGAAATGTCCGGATATGGGACGTTGAGACGGGGAAGGTCCTCTTTACGCTGAAGGGACACAAGAGCCCCGTGCGCTCGCTCGCCTATAGCGCCAACGGGCTATACCTCACGAGCGGCGATTCGGACGGCATGATTAAAATATGGGATACCGCAACGGGCAAATGCCTTGCGACGATGCTTCAGGGCAATAACGGCGAATGGGTAACCTGGACCCCGGAGGGTTTCCTCACGGGAAGCGAATGGGCTCTTAAGAACCTTTCATATACAGTCAATGGCAAGCAATACGCGATCGCGCAGATCTACGATAAGCTTTACCGGCCGGACTTGGTCGCGGCGAAGATCGTCGGGGACAATATCGAGAAAGAAGCGGAGAAAAGCTCCCTCGCTACGATCATCACGCGCGGCGGCGACATGCCCGACGTATCCTTCACGATGGAACGCGATCAAAAAACGTCTCGCGATATCAACGTAAGCATGCACATAAAGAACGTCGGCGGGGGAATCGGTAAGGTCCTGATAAAGCTGAACGACCGTGCCTTCCTCGTCGCCGACGGCGTGTCAAGCAAGGTCGGCCAGACCATAGACCTCGAGTATCCCCTCTCCCTTCGTAACGGGGAGAATACGGTGTCGGTTACGGCATACGATTCGACGGGCATGCAGGAAAGCGCGAAGAACGCGCAGAAAAAACCGGCGATAATCCTGAAAACATCGATAACGTTCCGGACGTCCGCATAGCGCCTGAGCTTTCCCGAGGGAATGCCGATGAACTCGACGCCGTGACCCTCCACGATTTCCCGGTCAATTCCGCGCGACGAGCC
>DAOPXQ010000279.1:0-1121 GCA_035352395.1 Treponemataceae bacterium
CGCGGAGGTCGTCACGAAGGCCGACGGCGTTACCGTCAGCGCGTCAAAGCTGCTCGAGAGCTTCGGCTTTTCCGGCAAGGCCCAGCATTCCCCCTCGTCGGCCCTTTCGGGCGGCGAGAAAAAACGACTCTACCTCGTCAGGCTCCTGATGTCCAACCCGAACTTCCTCGTGCTCGACGAACCAACGAACGACTTCGATATCTACACGATGAGCGTGCTAGAGTCCTTCCTCTCGGGATATCCCGGATGCCTTCTCGTCGTGTCGCATGACCGCTACTTCATGGACCGCGTCGCCGACACCCTGTTCGTGCTCGAGGACGACGGCTCGGTATCCGGTTTCGTCGGAAGCTGCAGCGAGTACATCGCGGTGAGGGAAGAGGAGCGCGCAGAGGCGGAGCGGGCAAGCAAGGCGGCGAACGCGGCCAATGCCGCGCGCGCTACCGCTAGCGCGGTAACCGGCACGGGAATTCCCCCCGGCGCGGCCGCAGCGGCCGCCACCGCGAAACCAAAAAAAAGAAACTTCAAGGAACAGCGCGAATACGAATCGATCGAGGGAGAGATAGAGGCGATGGAAGACCGCAAGGGAGAGCTCGAGGCTCTCCTTTCCGGCGGCGAGACCGACCACGTAAAGCTCCGCGAGATCGCGTCGGAATTCGAGACGGTATCAAAATCCCTCGAGGAAAAATACGCGCGCTGGGAATACCTCGCGTCATTAGGCGCCTGACGTTTTATAACAGCCCGCTATCCATGATGCGCCGCTCCACGGGCCGCCTATCATAACGAACCTCGCGGAAGCTGACCGTACCGCCCGCTTCAGTTCCCTCGGTATCCCAAACGGCATAATACGCGGGAAAGGATCGCTCGCTGATCGGCTCCAAGTCGCCCGGCATATCCTCGGTGCGCCCGCCGTTAAACGAGCGGGGAAAGCCGACGCTGCCCGGATTCAGGATCACGGCGTCATACGAAGGCGAGGCATGCGAAGGCGCGGCGCGCGGGTCCGCGACGCGTGACGCACTATCTCCGCCGATGCGCAGGATCTCGCCGGGAGGCGGGAAGCGCGGAAAGCCGGGGGGAATAGCGCCAAACGCCGAGGCATCGTGCGTATGCCCGCAGAAGCAAAG
>DAOPXQ010000279.1:1221-3268 GCA_035352395.1 Treponemataceae bacterium
CACTCGCTCGGGTCTGGACCGTAGCCGATAGTGTCGCCGAGGCAAAAGAGACCCTCGCATCGACCGGACTCAACGGATAGCACCGCCTCGAGCGCGTCAAGGGTCGCGTGAATGTCGGATACCACGAGTATTTTCATCGCGCTTTCAGTATACTCTATTCAATATGGGCCTACAAAGACGCGATTCCATCAAAGGCTTTATTTCGGACAGATTCGCCACCGAGTGGAAACTGCTCTCGGAAACCGAAAGCTACGTCTCGCACACGCCGGAGTTTCCCGCTTACGAGCGCCAGTTCGGCGAATGGCGCCGCCGCCTGCAATCGGGAAAGCCGTCGGACTCGGACTTCGTTACCGTTCGCAGCGAGATCGTCACCCTCCGCAAGCAGCTCCGGCTTATGGGATACGACCTTTCGCTCGGGCTTCAGAGGCTCGTAGTCAAAGGATTCCGCAACGACGACTGCCTCGCCGATGGCTTCGCGCGCGTCGTCGTCTGCTTCGCCTCCGAGGGCGTTCTCTTCAAGACGGGGACCGACAATCACGTAGCGCTCGCGAAAGCCCTCGAGGACGCGCTCATCCGCTCGAGAATGACCGGGCACAGGGAATTCCACTACCTCTGGTACCGCCGAAACAGACGGGAGCTCGAGATCTCGGGCTCGGCCACCGAGACTGCGGACCAGTTTAAAAGGCTCGAGGAACGCGCTCAGGCGAACCCCCTGATCATCCTGTCCGCGTTGAGGGACCTTTCCTGAGGGCCTGACACCGTTGGGCCGCAAACGTGTTATACTATTCGGCATTAGCATTGAGCGGAGGTTTTTTAATGAGACGCGATATCGGTACTATCATCGTAGGGCTTATCTTCCTCGCCGCGGGCGTGGCGATCGGCGGAAGCTTCCTCGGGTATTTTGACTTTCAGATCAACCTTGCGGGATGGTGGACGCTCTTCCTCATCGTTCCCGCGCTCATCGCGATAGCGCAGGGCGGCATCAACGCCGGCAACGTCGTGCTTCTCGCCGTCGGCGTTATCCTGCTCCTCAAGTCGCAGGGTATCCTCCCCGAGGGCTTCACCTGGAAACTGATTTTCCCGATCGTCCTTCTCGCGATCGGCGCTCAGCTCGTCTTCGGGAATTTCCTGTATTCCTCAAGGACGCACGGAAGGCGCCATGACGGAGAGCCGGACGACGCCTCGCGCGACACCACGCGCGATAATTCAGGTAAGCCGAACGGGGGAATTTTCACGGAGACCTCGCGCTCGGGCGCCAGCTTCAAGACGGCGTCGGTATTCTTCGGCGGGCAGGACATCATCTACTCTAACGAGGATTTTTCCGGAGCGGCGTACACGGCGATCTTCGGGGGACTTACGATTAACATGCGCAACGTCAGGCTGCAAGGCGACGTTATCATCAACGTGACGGCGGCTTTCGGCGGCATCGACATCGTCATGCCGGACGACGTGATCGTCATATCGCACGTCGTCCCGATGCTTGGCGGGGTCGACCTCAAGTACGCGTCGTCCAAGGACCCCAACGCGCGCAGGATCATCGTCAATGGAAACGCCGCTTTCGGCGGCGTGACGCTTAAGTAAGCAAGTAGTTGTTTTTAGCTTAGGCCAGGACCGAGGCTCCGACGAGCGCGCACATGCGCTCGCGGATACCCTCGGGACCGGAGCGCAAAAGGGCGGAAATGAGCGGGCGTCCGATCATTACCTCTTTGGCGCCGAGCCGTCCCGCGATCTCCGCGTCGGCCCTGGTCCTGATCCCGCCGTCCACCCATAGCTCGCCCGAGCACGCGGCAAGTTCGGCGGCATGGCGCGCGAGGAACTCGGCAGAGCTTCCGCGCAGCGTCTCGACCCGGCCCCCGTGGTTGGAAACGACGACGATGTCCGGGCGGACCTCGCGGACGAGCTCCAGATCCTCCGGTCGGAATATTCCCTTTATGGCGAACGGCTTGCCCTCGCTCGCGGCGCGGGCCTTAAGCTCAAGCAGGTCTGAAACGCCCTTCTTCTGCAAATTAACGAGATTCCTCATCGTCACGATGGCATAGGAGTCGAT
>DAOPXQ010000280.1:0-3263 GCA_035352395.1 Treponemataceae bacterium
CTTTCGCGCCAATCACCTTTCAGGCCGCCCGCGCCATGCGCGACAAGGGAATCCTTGAAGCCGTTTCGCAAAGCGGCGAAAAGGGCATTACCGTCCGGGAAATTGCGTCACGCCTCCATCTTTCGGAATACGGCGTCGGGGTTCTTCTGGAAATGGGACTCGGCATGGAACTCGTCAAACTCGTCGCCCCGGAAGGGGAACTCCGGTTTACCCTCGGCAAGGTCGGCTTTTTCATCCTTGAGGACGACATGACCCGCGCCAACATGGACTTTACGCAGGACGTCTGCTACGAGGGCGCGATGTTCCTCGGCGATTCGATAGAGAAAGGCAAACCCGAGGGACTTAAGGTCTTCGGCAACTGGTCCACGGTATACGAAGGATTGTCGCAACTGTCCCCGCAGGTTCAGAAAAGCTGGTTCGCGTTCGATCATTTTTACTCGGACGTCGCGTTCCCGCAGGCACTGCCCATCGTATATGGAAAGAAACCCGCAAGGCTGTTCGACATCGGCGGCAATACCGCCAAATGGGCGATCACGTCCTGCAAATTCGACCCGGACGTAAAGGTCACCATCGTCGACCTGCCCGGCCAAGTCGCCATGGCGAAGAAGAACATCGAGCGCGAGGGCTTCTCCGACCGCATCGACGCCATCGGGGTCAATATGCTCTCAGGCGACTCGGTCCTCCCGAAAGGCGCGAACGCCGTGTGGATGAGCCAGTTCCTCGATTGCTTCTCGCTCGCCGAAGTCGAGTCGATCCTCCGCAAGGTCCATGCCGCCGTCGACGCTAACTGCGACGTGTACGTGCTTGAGCCTTTCTGGGACAAGCAGCGCTTCGAGGCCGCGTCCTATTCGCTTCAGGCAACCTCCCTGTATTTCACCTGCATCGCGAACGGCAACAGCAAGATGTATCGCTGCCAGGAAATGGTAGACGCGGTAAGCGCGGCCGGATTCGAGCTGCACGAGGAACATCACGACCTTGGCGCGAACGCGTACTCGCTCCTGACGTTCCGCAAGCGTGCATAATACCGTGAACGGCGCGGTATACGTGTCCGCCTGGAGCGCCTGGTCTCCGGGCATCCGGACGAACGAAGAATGGGCCGAATGGGCGGCGGGAGAGCGAGAGCTTTCCGCCACGGGCGAGGTTCCCCCGCTCGAGCACGTCGACGCGATGTTCAAGCGGCGCCTTAGCCAGCTGACGCGCATGACCATCCAGGTCGGCCACGAGGCGCTCAAGGGGCAACGGCCCATGAAGATCTGCTTCGCCTCCGCCTATGGCGAGATCTCGCAACAATACAAGATAACGTCGCGGCTGATCGAGGAACGGGAGGTTTCTCCCGCGAATTTCAGCCTTTCGGTGTTTAACACCCCGGTCGCGGCGCTTTCCATCGTCGAGGGCAATACCGAAGGCTACGTCGCCTGTTACCCCGGCCTCGACGCCTTTAGGCTCGCCCTCGTCGAGTCGGCGGCTGCCCTACGCGCGGGAGACGGAACGTCACGGCTTCTTATCGTCGCCGACGAGCTCATGCCGGCCGAGTACGTCCCGCTGCAGAACGGGATCAATCAGCCATATGCCCTCGCGCTCGTTCTTTCGTCGGAGCCTGGGCCTGGGCGGATTGAGCTCCGCGAGGAGGATTTCCGGGCCAACGATCCCGCCGACGCGGCAAATACCGACGCGAAAATGCCCGACGCCCTGCGCTTTTTACGGGACCGAATCCTCAAGGCATCCCGCCCCCTATGAAAAACCCCGTTCGTTTCGTCTGGAAAACGATTTCCAAATCGCTCGTGTATCTGTTTTTCGTCCTTGGTTCGCTCACCCTCATCACGGCCGTCTATCTGACGATTCTACTCTTCGTCCATTCCGAGAAAAAAAGCGGCAAGGCCATGCGCTACGCCACGCACCTTACCTTCCGCCTAATGTGCTCGGTGATGTGGGGGCTTGGACTGGTCAAAGTAGAAATCAGCAAGGCAGATAGTAAAAAACTGCATCGACTGCGATCCACGATCGTGGTCGCGAACCATCCGTCGCTCATAGACATCTGTATCCTGATCGGTTACCTGCCCCAGGCGGATTGCATCGTCAACGCAGCCCTTTTCGAAAGGCCGGTGGTCCGTTACGTCGTTAAAAGGCTTTTCGTGCCCAACTCGATGGATTTCGGGCAACTGCTCGCGTCCTGCGACGAGTCCCTGAAGAACGGAAATTGCCTCGTGATCTTTCCCGAGGGTTCAAGGACCAAACCGGGGATTAAGTCCGTGATACACAAGGGAAGCGCGCGCATAGCGCTCGGAACCGGCCGGCAAATCCTGCCGATCCACGTCGAGACCAACGACATGCGCGGGTTGCGGAAGGGAGACCCGTTCTACCGGATCAACGAAAAAGGCCGTTACCGATACAAGTATTTTATAGGGGAGCCTTTGTCGCCAACCGACTACGCCGACATGCCGATCACGATCGCGTCGCGCAAGCTTAACGACGATATAAGGGACCGCATCTTTCCGGACGGACAGAAGATCTAGCGAGGGATACCCTGTCGCGAAATTTCAGGCGAAGGGTTCCGCCTCGCAGCGAAGCCCGGGCGCATCAACCTCGACGCTCAAGAGAATCCGCCGCGGCGCGACCAGGCACAGGAGATATTCGCCCTCGATCTTCCAGAAACGCGCGCCCTCGCCGGATGTCGGACAAGGGTCCCATAAACCAGGAAATCCCTTCCCCGTATATTTCAGAAACGCCTCTTTTTTCGTCCATGAGCGATAAAACGCCTCTGGCTCAGGATTGCGATAATCCGGGAAGTCGGCGAGTTCAGCCGGTGAAAACACAGCCTCGGCGATACCGGCGTAATCCCTGTTGGGGCGCATGCGCTCCACGTCGACACCCGCCTCCTCCGCCCCGATATACGCCGCGAGGATAGAGCCTGAATGCGAAATCCCGACGTGGCAATCGGTAAAACCGCTGATTAAGGGTTTTCCCCCGGGCTTTTCGCCATACGCGATGGCCTCAACCGGACAAGACAGCCAATCGGCGAAAAAAAGCCTTGCCTGGTCGCGTCCCGCGCCGTTTTTCTTATCGTAAAAACATATGTTAATCCTGGGATTTGGGGCCACGGTGGGATCTTATAATAGTTGACAGCATCTGGCAAGGCTGGTATTTTTATGCTTTCGATAAGGATAAAATTATGGATGAACTACGAACCGAAATCAAAAAACTGATCATCTCAGATTGTGTCCAGTCTTGTTCGCAATTTGATGTTAATTAGACCATTGGAAATG
>DAOPXQ010000281.1:0-3202 GCA_035352395.1 Treponemataceae bacterium
GTGAACTTTGCGAGAATACTGCAAAAGAAGTACGAAGTCGACCTGTATTCCTTTTCGGAACCTATCCTTGACGGTAACGACAGGTTTGGTCGCGTTGAGATCGCCGACATAGGCCCCATCGATACGCTTTCCAAGGCGATTAAATTCTTTCTGCTGGGTAAAAGCCTCAATGAGCGCTATAACGTCGCGAGCGTGCGCCGTCAGCTTGCCCGCGTCCTGGAAGAGGGAAATTACGATTGCGTGGTATGCACGTACATTACGACCATGATCCCCCTTATCGGCATAGCGAAGTGTCCGATTATCCTGGACATGGTCGACGTATTGTCCCTGTCCTACAAAGAGGCGAAGGGCGTTTCTTCCCTGGTCAAATTCAAGTACTGGCTTGAGATTCCCCGCTCGATTCGGCTTGAGCGGATATGCGCCGATCTCTCGCGGAAAGTCCTCATTACCTCGAAAGTCGAAAAGGCCTATGTCGACGAGATGATGGGCGTTTCACCTGAGTCGTCGAATATCGTCGTCGTCAGTAACGGCGTCGACGTGCCTAAGGGATCCCCCTCGTTCGCCTCGGAGAAATCGCCAATTAATATCGGATTTCTTGGGCGTATGGACTATTACGCCAACGTTATCGCGTCAAGGCGTCTCGTCAATAATATCTTCCCCGCGATAAAGTCGGAATTCCCCGGGGTAGAATGTCGCATCATCGGGGCTAATCCCGATCCCGCAGTAGTCGAGCTTCGGTCCGATTCGGTCGTGGTTACCGGTTTTGTCGACGATCTCGAGGCGGAACTGCGTAAGGTCGATATCATGGTCCTTCCGATGACGATCGCGAGCGGTGTTCAGAATAAGCTGCTTTTCTCCATGGCCGCAGGCAAGGCCGCTATCACTACGTCCCGCGTGGATACCGGCGATATCCCATTCGTTAATGGCGAGAGCGTTTTCTTCGCGGAAACCGACGGTGAATTCGCGGACGCGATCCGTCGACTGATGAACGATAGAAACTTACTCGCGAGTTCACAGCGCGCGGCGCGAGAATTGATCATGCATAATGCTTCGTGGGAATCGATCGGCTCTAAACTCCTCTCGCTTTTCGCGGATAATGCATGAAGCTTGTAAAGGTTTTCGGCGGTCTCGGGAACCAGCTATTTCAGCTTAATTTCGCGAGATGGCTATCCACTAAAACCGGCTGCGAGGTGAGGGTGGACCTCTCGCACTATGGGCATACGATGCAGCATAACGGTTTTGAGCCGGGAAAAGTACTGAGGATTCCGTACGCCGTAGCGTCCAAGGGCGATTATCCTATCTCGCGGGAACTCTTCTCAAATAAGAATCTCTATCCCTTTGCGAAGCGAGCCTTGTCGCTCGGTCCCGTGTGCCGCGAGCGCGGAAACGAATTCCTCGAGAGCGAGACTCTGTCCGCTAAAAAGAATTTCTACATCGGCTATTGGCAGAACGTCGCGTACTTCGGCGATAGAAACGAATATGCGGTCGCACCCCTGGAAGACGCGGAGAATCTACGACTCGCTGACGCGATGGCGGGCTCCGAGTCCGTATCCGTTCACGTCCGGCATGGGGATTACGCCGCGAGCTCTACCCTTCGGATACAGGAAGAACGGTATTACCGGGACGCCATCGCGTATCTTACCGAGCGGAAGGAAGGTCTTTCGTTTTACTTTTTCTCGGACGACCTTGATTGGGTGGGGCGGACGTTCGGCGACGTGCCGAACCGCGTTATCGTCGACGTGAATCGCGGCCAGAACAGCTATCGCGACTTGCTTTTAATGGCTCGATGTAAGCATAACGTCATCGCGAACAGTTCGTTTAGTTGGTGGGCCGCATGGCTTAACGCGAATCCCGACAAAACCGTGATCGCTCCAAAGGAATGGTATTCCAAACGCGGTATCGATTTAGGCTATGAGGCTTATCGTATGTTCCCGAAGTCGTGGGTAACGCTATGAGCGTGGTTAATTCGCCCGCCGTATCCGTCGTGCTGTGCACGAACCGGAAAAGCCCGTTTCTCGCGGAGGCCGTTCGCTCGATACTGGGTCAGACCTTCAGAGACCTTGAGCTTATCATCGTGATCAACGGGGTGGGCGAGGGCGAGATGAACGAGATCAAGTCGTCCATCGGGGCTTCCGATCGGCGTATGCGCGTTGAATACACGCCGATGAAGGGTCTTCCGTTCAGCCTGAATTACGGGATTCACCTTGCGCGCGGAAAGTACGTCGCTCGCATGGACGACGACGACGTTTCCCGAGAGGGCAGGATTGCCGCGCAGTTCGAGTATCTTGAGGGTCATCCCGAGATAACCGTATGCGGTACGTGGTACGAGTTGCTAGACGATGAAGGGACAACGCGCGGCCTCGTCGCGGGCAAGGCGTCGGACAAATCGATAAGAAAGATCCTTCGCTACCGGAATCCGCTATGCCATCCCTCCGTTATGATGCGGCGCGATGCCTTACTGGGCGTCGGCGGCTACGGCGCGGCCGTGCACTGCGAGGATTACGAGCTCTGGGTACGATTATCCGCCATGAAGGGCGTTCGTTTTTCCGTATTGCCGGTAGCGCTGCTCGGTTATCGCATGGACGCGATCGGCTCCGCGCGTTCATCCCGTCAGGCGTACTCTCATATGTGCGGCATTCAATTCCGTATGTTCTTGGATACTAACGATCCTCGTTGGCTATTCGGGTGTCTAATCACGCACGCAAAAATGATCATCAAGGCCGCCGCGCGAGGGCTAAAGAAATTATAGGTAACCCATATGCCAAGAATCCTGTATATCTCAAACACCGCGAACTTTTCCAAGTTCAACCTTCCCTTCATGCGCTGGTTCGCCGCGCGCGGGTGGATCGTCGATTACGCGGCGCCGGACGACGAGCGCGTTACCGAATGCGATAATCACTTCGTGCTTCCCATCGCGCGGAGTCCGTATTCGCCTAAGAATTTCCGCGCGTACCGCGAGCTAAAGAAGATTATCAAAGCGGGTCATTACGACATTGTGCACTGCCATACCCCGGTAGGGGCGCTGCTCGCGCGCATCGCTTGCAGAAATGAAAGAAGGCGAGGGCTCAAGGTGATCTACACGGCGCATGGATTTCATTTCTATAAAGGCGCGCCTTTGCTTAATTGGCTTCTGTACTATCCAATCGAGAAGTTGCTCGCGCGGCGAACGGATTGTCTCGTCACTATTAACGACGAGGATTTC
>DAOPXQ010000282.1:0-3196 GCA_035352395.1 Treponemataceae bacterium
ATTTCTTCTTAAAGCAGACATCGACCTCAAAAGGGCCATTCGCGGAGGTAAACGGTATCGCGACGACGGGAATGGTCTTAGGCCAGGCTATGTGGTGGTTTTCCCCGAAGATAACCACGGGAGGGGAAATGTCGATCGAAACGTGGTCGATGGCCGACGCCGCGTTGCCGGATATGATATTCGTCAGTTCGCCGATCATGCCGTACACGGTCTCCTGTCGCTCTTCCTCGCTCTTCGTCTTGATGCCGGATTTCTCGAGCATTTTGTCGGCGAGTAGCCTCGGGAGGCGGAAGCCCACCAGGCCCTGATAGTCCCCGGTAAGTCCCAGAATGCCGGATATCTCCCATCGATGCTTAATCTCTTCCCCAAGAAGGTACGGAGTCCCAGGCTGAACCTCGATCCCAAACATATTGGAATACAAATTGATTGCTGACGTCAGAAACGGGTTAATTATGCTTACATCCATACTTTTTTTCTCCTATTTCGAAAGTATACTACACCCTGGTTATTATTCGTGTTTTTTTTTGGGACTTCCCCTTTTCACCATATATAAATAGATAGTTCTCCGGTGTCTTCGTCGAGGCGAAGGAAAACGACTCGAATTCAGTCCGCGCGTACGCGTCCTTTCGGGTCTCTCGGCCCCCGCCCGCTATCCCGCAAGAAATCAACGCACGATCGTGCCCTTCCTTCGAGTAACGGCGATCGTACCATTGGGGAAAAGCCCCAGGTTTACCCATAAGCAAGAAATCATACCGGAGCCACTCAAGTGCGGCGGAGCGCCGCAGAGAGTCGATAAACCCCGCAAGACAGGCAAAGGAATCGGAGGGGCGACGCGGAAGGAACAAATCCCCATCCGGAAAGTATGAGCGATTGAAGGCGGCAAGACGCTTAAAAAGGTCAAAGGCCTTACCACCGAAAGTTTCCTTGACGAGATAATTCAGCGTATTTCGCGCAAGACCGGAATTGTACAGGGTATCCACAAGCTGCTCGACGTCCTTAACCGCGAGTAATTCGCGATATCCCATCCAAGGGGACGACAGCACTTCATAAGGGGGTCGGCTTGACCATGCGTATTGCGGCTCGGCACGGGCAATCTCTACCATTTTAGTGCCCGCGAGCACTTTTAAAAAACCGACTTGAAGCATGTCCGCCTCAAGGCCAAACGCGAAATCGAACGATCCGCGAAATGACTCAAGGCCTTCCTCGGGAAGGCCCGCTATAAGGTCGACGTGCGAATGGATAAACTTTGGGATCCGCGAAACCCGATCGGCGAGGACCTCCGCGCGGGAAACCCTACCTACGGCCGCAAGCGTCGCCTGGTTGGCGCTCTGAATCCCGATCTCGAACTGCACGGCCCCCTCGGGCATGGTCTCAAGAAATTGAAGCGCCTCGTCCGAAAGTCGCTCGGCCGCGATCTCAAAATGAAAAAGCGTAATCCCGTTATGGCGATCCCGGATGTAGCGCCAGATCTCAAGATATCGCGCGGGGTCCAGGTTAAAAGTCCTATCGACGAACTTTACGAGCGGGTATTTCTCCTCGAGAAAAAAGGAAATGTCCGAGAACACGCGCTCTAGGGGATAATACCGCACACCGCGATCGATGGAGGAAAGGCAGTACGCGCAGGAATAGGGACAGCCCCTACTCGACTCGTAATAGACGATGCGATTCTCCGGGTTAAAACCCGGGTTCCCGCGTCCATAGGGGAACGGTATGGTTCCCAGATCCTCGATCGGTTTGCGAGGGCGAAACTCATCGCGGAAATTTCTGAGAACGATGCCGGGAATGCCGCGTAAGGCGCTCGTCTCAAACCGCCTCCCGCCAAGGGCATCCACCGCCTCCGCGAACGACCGCTCGCCCTCGCCGACGAGTATCGCGTCGATGGCGGGGCAAGCGTCAAAGGCCGCGTCGGCCGACCACGACACCTCGGGTCCCCCGCACGCGATCAACGCGCCGGGCATGACTTTGCGCAAGTCCTCGATGACCCGGAAAGTCATTTCACTATTCCAGATATATACGGAAAAAAAGACCGCGTCGGCACCCGACTCAAAAATACCGCGAACGATCGTTTGCGCGGGAAGATTAACGTTCCACTCGGCTAGCTCCACCGTGACCGAACCAGAGATCGCGGCCGATGAACGCTCGCGCGCATAGGCGCGTAAAAGCCTAATGGCGAGATTCGTCTGAATGTATTTGGCGTTGATGCCGACAAGGAGGATTTTCACGCATCCAGAATACCACGACGCGACGGGTGGGCAAACCCCGCTCGAACGGGCTTTAAAAATAAAAAACCTTTCTGGAAAGCCCAGGTACACTACGGCACAGAAACGGGCTGCCTACCGTTGCTTCCTTCCGGATCTGGCGGGGTTCGGCTGCTGTCCCTTGCATAGGACCTGGGCTATCCGGAAAGGTCCGGAAAGCCGTTAGGCTTCAAGCAAACTAGCGGAGAGAGAGGGATTTGAACCCTCGGTACTCTTTCGAGCACATACGCCTTCCAAGCGTACACCTTCGACCACTCGGACATCTCTCCAAAAAAACAAATGCGAAACCGGAGAGAGGGGGATTCGCCCTTTGGGCCGCCTCCGCCTCCTTGATCCTCGCCTTCGCTCGGCGGAGGCTTCGTTTCGAATCCCCCGAAAAACACAAGGCGCCGGTTTAGAACCCGCGAACGAGCCTAGACCAAAAAATGCGAAACCGGAGAGAGGGGGATTCGAACCCCCGGAACCTTGCGGCTCAGCGGTTTTCGAGACCGTCCGATTCAACCACTCTCGCATCTCTCCAAACGGAAACAAGATTCCGCAAACAAAAAAGCTGTCCCTAAAGACAGCTATGAGACTAAGTGGGTTCGAACCACCGGCCTTCAGATCCGCAATCTGACGCTCTATCCAGCTGAGCTATAGTCTCAAGTAATACGGAGCAGGGGGGATTCGGCTTCGTCGCGAACGTCGTGTTCGCTCCTGCAGCCCGCCTACGCCTTCTGTCGGCGGCATCAGCCGCCTTATCTTCCCTTTGGTCAGCGAAGGCTTCGGTTCGAATCCCCCGGACAAACCGGAAGATGCTGAAGCACTCGCGCCATCGAAAAAAAACCGCACAGATAACGGTTTACGGAGCAGGGGGGATTCGAACCCCCGGTACCCTTTTGGGGCACAACTCCTTAGCAGGGAGCCCGATTCGGCCTCTCTCGCACCGCTCCAAGGAA
>DAOPXQ010000283.1:0-3173 GCA_035352395.1 Treponemataceae bacterium
AGAGATTTTCTCCGGCACGGTGATCGAGCTCGGAAAGAAGCGCGGAATCCCCGTCCCGGTAAACGAAACCCTCTTCAGGCTGCTCCGCGCGATCGAAAGCCAGTTATAGAGACCGGCTATATCGACTTAAGCTCTATCGACGCGATCGAGAACGGCGTCTTGCCGCCGCCCGAGATCTCCGCGACGGCGTATTTGCCCTCGGCGATCGAGCCCGGGTTAACGAGGACGGAATCCCCGATCCGGTCGATGGCGGCGGACTCGTGGATATGCCCGCTGACGACGAGCAGGGGCTGGTACCGCTCGATGAAGCCCCTAATGAGCGGCGAACCGACATGTATGCCGTTCTCGATCATGTCGAGTTTCGTGTCCTTGGGCGGGTTATGCGCGATGATCACGAGGTTGTCCCAAAGCGCGGGCGTCGATTCCGCGCCCTCGGGAACGCTATCGGCGACGAGCCTGAGGTCGGAAACGAGATCCTCGTCGTCGCGCTCGTTCGGCGACGTGCCGGTGAACTTGCTGCCGCCGCCCGAGCCCGATAGCATAAGGCCGCCGTAATACGAGAGCGAGCCCTCGATATTCATGTCGTATTCCTCGAGATCGAAACGGAAATCGGGCTCGTCGCAATTACCGGTCACGGAAAATATGCGATCGTTGAGCGCGGCGAACCGCTCCAGGAACGGACGCCCGGTCTCCGGAGCGTGCATTTTCGCGAAATCGCCGCCGTATAAAACCATATCCGCGGCGCGAATCTCCGCCTCAAGCCTATCAAGCCCCGCGAGATCCCCGTGTCCGTCGGAAACGATCAAAACTTTCATCTTCATCCTCCTTGAGTTACAGGCCTTTCATGATTTCGAGCAGGCGCGCCATGTCCTCGCCCGTACCGATCGAGATGCGCAGGAAATCTGAAATGCCGGGGCTATCGAAATGCCTGACGAGCACGCCCCCTCGCTTGATCGCCTCGTACGCCTCCCTGCCCCCGAGCCCGCTTTTTCGCGCGAACACGAAGTTTGTGAGCGAGGGCAAAACCTCCCATCCGGCGGCCCGAAGCGCCGCGGCGAACGAGTCGCGCGTCCGCATGATCTCGTCGTTGATGCGGCGATAGTATCCCGCGTCTCCGCAAGCGGCGACACCGATCCTCTGCGTAAGCGCGTCGACGGGAAAGTGGTTGAACGAGTTTTTCGTGGTGAAGATCGCCGAAATCAGCTCGGGGTTCGCGATCACGTACCCCAGGCGCGCCCCGGCAAAGCAGAAACTCTTGGAAAAGGTCCTGATAATCACGAGGTTTTTGTGCTCCGCGAGCAGCGAAACGGCGCTTTCTCCGCCGAAATCGATGTATGCCTCGTCGACGACGACGGCGCGATCCTTCGGATAGCGGTCCAAAAGCGAGCGGATCTTGGCGATCGGAGTAAATATTCCGGTCGGCGCGTTCGGGTTCGGAAAAATAATTCCGCCGCTTTCGCCCGCGAGAAACGCGTCGACGTCGACGGAGAAGTCGGGCGCAAGGGGGATTTTTCTCACCGGTATGTCGTAATAACCGGCGTACACAGGATAAAAACTGTAGGTGTGCTCGGGGAAATAGAGCGGTTTGTCCGAATCGAAAAAGGTGTAGAAGATGAACGACAGGACTTCGTCAGAGCCGTTGCCCACGAAAACCATTTCCGGCGTCACGCCCTTCCCGACCATATGGGATATGGCTTCGCGCAGGCCGCGCGCGTCGGGGTCCGGATACATTCGGAACAGAGACGGGTCGAATTCGCGCATCGCCTCGGCGACGGCGGGCGACGGCGGATACGGATTCTCGTTCGCGTTCAGCTTGATGTACGCGCGGTCTTTCGGCTGCTCGCCGGGAACGTATGGATGGAGCTCGTTGAAACGTTTCGCAAACATGATTTCCTCTCTCGTAACGCGGAAAATTTTCTTTTGCAAGGTACAACTTTTTTTTGTTGTTGACCAGTGTTAAATCATTGACATATAATTACGACAATTAAGTATCCATAGGAGTATCCTTATGAAGACAGCATCGTTCTCTTTCGTGGCGAAGTTTCCCGCGAAGAAAGTAAAAGACTGCTTTACCAATCCCGCATTCGCGAAGGCGCACACCGCGTCTAAATTCTTCGCGAAAGCCGGAATCATCAAAGCAGACAAGTCCATGATTATCCGCACCGTCGCTCTCGCCGGTAACGATAAGTCACTCGTGCCCGTCGTCGCGATCGTCACCTTCGCCGACGCGGATGGCGGAAAGGCCACTGCCGTCGAGGCAACCTTCGCCAACGTTCCCGACTCGAAAGTCGCGGACATCAAGGCTCTCGGCAAAATCATCAGCGCCGACATCGCCAAGTTCCTTACCCCCAAACCCAAAGCCGTAAAGGCCCCGGCCAAGAAGGCCGCGAAGAAGACCGCCAAGAAAGCCGCGAAGAAGCCCGCCGCCAAGAAGGCCGCGAAGAAGCCCGCCGCGAAGAAAATCGCGAAGAAAGCCGCCGCCAAGAAGGTAGCCGACAAGAAGCCCGCAGCCGCGAAGAAAGCCGTTGCGAAGAAGCCCGCGGCCAAGAAAGCCGCGAAAAAGCCCGCCGCGAAGAAAGTCGCGAAGAAGCCGGCAGCAAAGCCCGTCGCCGCGAAGCCCGCGATCGCCGAGCCCGTAGCGCCGATCATTAAGCCCTGATCGCTTAGCCGGTTTTTCCGCGGCCGTTAAAAAGTCGCGGGAAAACTTAAATCGGATCGCAGACGGGTCGACGCGAATATTCGCTCGGCCCGCCTGACGAAATCCTCCGCGAACGCGCGGCATTCCGCCTCGTCGGTTCCTTCCGCGAAGCCAATCACGAAAGTCCAATCCTTAGCCACGTCAGACCGTTCCCTCGTCAGTATTTTTTTCCTAAATGCCCATATCCTCCGCCCGCGCTCGCTCCCGTTATACAGGACATCCTTTCTTTTAATCGTCGGATCCATGACCCAAACCGACGAATTGAACACGAGCGGCTCCGAGGTTGCCCAAACCTCGGCAACGCGGTCCTTACCGGGCGTCTCGTAGCGCCCATAAAGACAGGATATTGCGTTCGGGCCAAACCCGGCGACACCGAGGCGAATCTCGGTGCCCTCCGCGAGAATGGCGCCGTCGAATCCCCGCGCGGAGGCGGGCGCCAAGGGCAAGGCGCAAATCATTGAGAAAACGAGCGGAA
>DAOPXQ010000284.1:0-3173 GCA_035352395.1 Treponemataceae bacterium
CTTCGCTGACAAGCGCCGAACGGACATAGCATCCCTCGATCATATCATGACTCAATATCTGATTTTCCGGCAATCGCCCTTTCAGGCATTTTTCGAAGGCATCGACGTCATAGAGTCCCTTTCCGATAAACGATCCCTCGAAAAAAAGATCCTGATACACGTCCGATACCGCTTTTGTATACGGATCAATGCCCGTCTCGCCCCCAAAGATCCTGACAAACGGGGAAGGGGTCTCTCCAGGGTAGCTTGACTCAACCCGGGGCTGGAGGATTCCGTATCCCGACGTTACGCGCTTTTTCTTTTCATCGTATATCGGTCGATTCAGGGGATGGGCAGCTATCGCGGTCAAGGACTTCACGGCATCGCGCGGCATGCGGGTATCGGTATCGAGCGTTATCACATAGCGAATGCTTTGCAAACGCGCAACGTCGCCCGTGATTACGCCGAACCGACCGTTCCCGTCGCCGCGAAGGAGGGCATTAAGATCGGAGAGCTTGCCGCGCTTTCGCTCGTATCCCATCCATAACCGCTCCCGCTCGTTCCAGGAACGGTTTCGGTGAAACAGGTAAAAAACATCGCTTCCCTGCCTGCGGTGCTTCCGGTTCAGCCGCTCAATCCCTTCCACCACCCGAGAGAGAAGCGCGTCGTCGGTACTCATGGTCTCCGTCTCGGCATCCAAAAAATCCGTTAAAAGGGCAAAGTCAACGCAGGGATCTCCGTTCGCAAGGTAACTAACTTCAAGATTCTCAAGCAGGGAATCGATCCCTTGCTCGCTTGCGAGCATCGTGGGGGTGACGACGAGGGCATGCGCGTCCGGTGGTATGCCTTCCGAGAAATCCATTTTCGGCAGCGTTTCCGGTTTGACGATAAGGGTCGCGATCCAGTTTACGATCGAGACGGCCGTCTGCCCGAAGACGAAAAAAAGGGGAACGCCGAACAGCGCGAACTTCCCCAATCCGTCCAGTCCTAACCCATGAACGGCCAAAAGGCCGCACCCGGTTCCGGCGCAGGCAGAGAGAAATATCGAGAGCGCGTATCCCCCCAATGCGAGCTTCGTTTTTTTCGCCTGTTGATAGCATCGCAAGGGCAATCGGCGACCGAGCGACCCGTAGAGATGTTCCAGGCCTCGGTCGATCAAGTAGTATCCGACGTGCGCCGCCGCTTCCCCGCCCGAGCCGTCTTTCTCCGCCTGACCGGCGAGAAGCAAAACCCGCGACGCGATATCCTCTTCGCTATACCCGACTTGCAGCGCGATTTTCTCTATCATGTGGCGGTATCGATCGCGGGTATCGAACGACATTCGCCCGTATACTCCCGCAGGATCCTTGCGCAAGATACCGTCGACCACGCTCAAAGTCTCTACGAAAACATGCCAGTCGGTGCTTTCGAGCAGTCGTAGGCTTTCGATTGTGTTCGCGATGGAAACCTGATTCGCCGCCTGCTTTCGGCTGGTCGAGCGTATCAGCCGATCCATGTTCTCTCCCTGCTCGGAAAGTTTTTTCTCCAACCAGGTGAGCGGAAGGTCAATATTGGTGCTTTGTCCCTGAAGGCGCCTCACGAACTCCGACACGAAGGCGTCCGACATGGGAGGATCGTCCTTTGCCATCGCCGCGATTTCGCGAATATAGGCGTTGGTATCCCCGGCGGCCACTTCCAGTATTCGGCTGGCCCAATAATCCGCCTTGTTCCGGTCAATCTGGGTCAAGATCATGCCAACCGAAACGCGCCGAAGATTTTCTATCAGCGCAAGGCGTAGCATGATGGGAATGCCCCAAAGCTCTCCCAGCCTCAGGTGACTTACCTTCTGGTATGCGCCGATAAAGGCGGAGAGGCCCTTGATGTCCAGTCGCCCGTCGCCATGGGACACCATCTCCATCGCGATATCGTAAATCCGGGGATATCCGGCCATGGGCCCCCTCGACAAGTAGGGCAATTCGCGACTGTATCCTTCCGGCAAATATTTCTGGGCGAGGCGGATTTGCTCTTCGATTAGGTAATAGTTATCCAGAACCCATTCAGCGGCGGGAGTGATGATTTGCTTCGCCTTCGCGGCCTCGTTAAGGAGCGTGTTCGCACGAAGCAGTATGGCTTCGTTGTCCTTAAGGCGCGCGAGCAGTTTTTCCCGACACTTGACGAAGCTGACTTCGTGTTTTTTCGCGAGAAACGCCGCGTGGAGCTCAAATTGGTCCATGCTGAAAAGTTCCGCCCGGAGAGGCCTTTCATTCGTGATTTTTCGTCGCAGAAGGTATTTATCAACGTATGCGGAAATATTCTTGGAAACAAACGCTAAAAACTTTATTAGCAAGGCAAAACTCCTTCCCTTTGTTTATTGCTCGAGATCGAAGTCCCTTAAGGAAACGTCGGCACGCGATGCCCCATGACCGGGATCCGCTGCGCAATGAGCTTCTCGAGCAGGTCTTCCGAGGCGCCTAAAAGATGGAATTTTAATTTGCTATAAGGACAGTATCACACGGCATGGTCACGCTGTCAAATTACCGTGATAAAGCAAGCGCCGATTACTTGCCAAATAGTGCGTATTGAAAACCGGATAAAAATACCGTGCCCCTACTGTCTCGGGATAAGCGGCTTCTCGAACGTGCCGACTGAAGCGGAAGCGATAGAGAATGCCATCTTAAAATTTATGCAATTTTTTTCGCGACGGTGGAATAAAAGCTCCAAGACCAGTTCCGGGAGAAACTATGATGAAGGATCAAAAATGCCTGAGCGAAGCGGTGACAGTACATCTGAAAAGCGCATGTTACCCTTCCTTACTTCCTCCACTCGACGTGGCGCTTCCCGAACGCCGTCCTCGTAACCGTTTCATAGTTGATTGCGTCGTAATCCTCAATTCGCCCGGGTAGCGGGTTTTGTGTGATGATACCGAGTTCCTGCGCGGGAAGAATCGCGTCCGCGAAGACGAAGTACGAAAGCCCGTCGTCGTCAAGGTCGTCGAAGTTTTGCGGGAATCCGCGCCGGTATGCGGCGCAAAGCTCGTCGATTTCTATCGAATCGCTTTCGCTGCGGGCGATCAGGTAAAGCACGAAGAGCGTCCATTCCCCGGCCCCGTCCATCATCCGGTCATTCACGGGGTGGGCGGTGTCGTTATAGAGTTCGATCATGGCCGCGAAAAGCTCGCGGTAAAACGCTTCCCAATCCTCGCGCGCAAGGATCGT
>DAOPXQ010000285.1:0-3168 GCA_035352395.1 Treponemataceae bacterium
GATGGAGGACTACGAGCTCGACTGGATCATCGGCCAGGGTCCGAGCGCGCGCACCGTGCGCATACCGATACCGCCGTTCACGCTCATAGGCGCGACAACGCGCGCCGGCATGGTCTCGAGCCCGCTCATCAGCCGCTTCGGGATCGTGCAGCGCTTCGCGTTCTATTCCGAGGACGAGCTGAAGTCCGTCATTCTCCGGTCCGCGGGGATTCTCGGCGTGCGCATCCGCGACGACGGGGCGCGCGCGTTGGCCCGGTGCTCGCGCGGAACGCCGCGCGTGGCGAATAGGCTTCTGCGCCGCATGCGCGACTACGCGCAGGTGCTCGGCGACGGCACGATAACCGAGGAGACGGTCTCTCAGGGCCTTGAGCGCCTGGAGATCGACTCGCTCGGGCTTGAGCGCTACGATCGCGAGATTCTCGCGTCCATTATCAACAACTACTCGGGCGGGCCCGTAGGCGCCGAAACCCTCGCGATCTCGGTCGGCGAGGCGCAGGACACGCTCGAGGATTACTATGAACCGTATCTTATCCAGGCAGGTCTCTTGCAGCGCACCCCGCGCGGCCGCATGGCGACCGAACGCGCGTACGAGCATTTAGGGCTCGAGCGGAGATGGGGCGGCGCAAGGAACGACGATGCAAACCAAAGACTTCAGTTTTGAGCTTCCAGAGGAACTTATAGCGCAGGCGCCCTGTCCGGAGCGCGGTCACGATCGATTGCTGACGCTTGACCGGGACACGGGAGCCGTCGGCGACCATCTTTTTTCGGACATCGTCTCGCTCGTCGAGCCGGGGACCCTGATGGTCTTCAACGACTCGCGGGTGCGCCGCGCGCGGATTTACGCGACGGCCGACTCGAGCGGTAACGAGGCCGAGTTTCTCCTTTTGGGCATGATGCCCAACATGGGAAGCGCGCGCGGGACCGTATGGAAGGCGATGGTCCGCAACGCCAAGCGGCATAAGCCCGGAAGGACCTATACCTTCGCGGACGGGACGGGCGTGCGCATTATCGACGATCCTTCGGGTGGCCTCGTCGGCACCGAATTCCGCTATCTGGAATTCGGCCGACCCATCGGCGACGACTGGCTCGAGACGAACGGGCATCTGCCGCTTCCGCCGTACATTCGCCGCGAGGACGTACTCGAGGACGCCGACCGGTATCAGACGGTGTACTCGCGAAACGTCGGGTCGGTCGCGGCGCCCACGGCGGGCCTCCACTTTACGGACGATATTCTCGCGGGTCTCGACGCGCGCGGGATCGAGCGGGTATCCGTCACGCTGCATGTCGGGCTTGGCACCTTCCTTCCCGTGCGAAGCGAAAGGGTAGAGGATCACGTGATGCACGAGGAATCCTACTCTATCTCCGAGGAAACCGCGCAGAGCGTACTCCGCGCGAAACGCGAGGGTAGGCCCGTGCTCGCGGTCGGCACGACGAGCATACGCACGCTCGAGTCCGCGTGGGACCGCGAGGCGGGAACCCTGCGCGCCGGCCAGAATTCGACGAGTATATTCATCTATCCGGGATATCGCTTTAACGTGATCGATCAGGTGTTCACCAATTTCCACACGCCGGAGTCCACGCTGCTCATGCTGGTTTCCGCGTTCGCGGGAAAGGAAAAAATCCTCGACGCGTATCGGCACGCGGTATGCGCGCGATACCATTTCTTCTCGTACGGCGACTCGATGCTGATCAGGTAAGGAGCCGGAGCGAGTCCTCCAGCAGGTTAAAGAGGCATTTCCGCTCGTACGAGGGCGGGAAGAGCGTCTTGTCGAAAAAGAGATCCGCCTTATCCAGTAGGGTCATGATGTCCTTTTCCGAAAGCGGCAGTGTCCTTCCGATCATCAGGTTCTCGAATTCCCTTTTGCGGAAAAAGAATTTTCCGGCCCACGCGACGCGGATGTCCGCGAGAATGTTCTTCTGCGAGTTTACGAGGAACGCGAAGGACGCCGTCGTGTCCGTTACGATCCCGGGCCTGCCGACGCGGCGGAATACCGATATGTCCCAGGTCTCTGTGGGCACGCGTATCTTGCTGATGAACTCAGGCGTCTTCGGCTGATCGCGGCCGACGTTGGAGAAATAGCGGGACATCGGGATCCAGTCTGTCTCGAGCGGGGTTCGGATCTCGAGCCGCGCGTCGAGCGCCAAAAGGGGCGCGAACGCCGTCAGCCGCTGGCCCTTGGCGGAGATATTGCCGCCGATCGTCGCGAGGTTCCGCACCGCGGGGTTAGCGATGCTCTCGATCGCTTCGTAAAGTACGTCCGGTATATTCTTGACGCCGAGCTGCAGGATCGAGTTTAGCGTGACGCACGACCCGAATTCCACGTAGCGCTCGGTCTTGTTTACCACGCACAGCTCGGGTATTCCCGCAAGCGAGAGTACGTTCGCCGGGAGATGCAGCGTCCGCGAGGTCTGCCTTCGCGCGATCTCCGTGCAGCCCGCGACGAGCGAGATCCCGGTGATGTTCTTCAGTATCATCTGCGCCTCGACGGCCGACGAGGCGCCGTATATGGTTGTGTATTTATTTAACATTGAGTCTTTTCCGCCTTATCGTCGCGGCGTTCTTGACGCCCGTCACGAGGTCGTCGATGCTCGTGCAGCGGCACAGGTTGCCGGAGAACATGTCCCGTATATGTTCCTTAGTGGGCCTTAAGTCCGCTTGAAGGATCGCGTGGGCGATGAGAATCTTGCCCGCGTTGCAAAAACCGCACATAGCGACTCCGGCGAGATCGAACCCCGCCAGCACGTCGGCGCATTCGGGCGTCTTGGAGAATTCCTCGATGGTGACGATGGACGCGTTGCGCGCCTGGAATACGGGTACGATGCAGGAAGGAACGGGGTTGCCGTTCATCAGGACCATGCACGAGCCGCACCTTCCGGAAAGGCAGCCTTCCTTTGAGCCGAGCAGGTTGAACCGCCGCCTCAGTATGTGAACCAGCCGCTCGCCGGGATTGGAGTCGTTATACACGACCGTCCCGTTAAGCTCGAACGGTATAATCATTTCTTCGCCTCCTCGTCGTGCTCGCCCTCAAGCGCCTCGTAAACGGCCTCGACCCCGACGGGAATGGTCGGAACGTGCTTGCCCGTGATCTGCGAGAGCGCCGTCGCGTAGGCGGCGGGGAGGAGATTGTTCGCGATCGAGCCGATGCCTCGGGGAAGCTCGCCCGAGTC
>DAOPXQ010000286.1:0-3135 GCA_035352395.1 Treponemataceae bacterium
CGGGCTTGAAGTATCCCGTTTCGCAAATGTACCAGTAGTCCCGGGAACCGCCTTTTTTGATGGCCTTGCGGACCCCGCCGAGGCCGCAGTTGTAAGCCGCGAGCGCGAGGTTCCAGTCCTTGAGCTCCCGGTAGTTGTCCTTGAGCTTTTTGATGGCGGCGGCCGTGGCGAGCCAGGGGTCGCGCCTCTCGTCCATCCATTCGTTGATGCGGATGCCGTAGCCTCCGACGCTGTTACGCATGAACTGCCAGATGCCCGTGGCGCCGGAGCGCGAGATGGCGCCGACGGAGAATCCAGACTCGATGACGGGAAGGTACAGGAGGCACTCGGGGGCGTCCTGGCGCCTAATCTCCTCGATGATGAAATCCCGATAGGGGCTAGACCGGCGCATGACCGACGACAGGTACTTGATCCCGTCGGCCGTCGTGTATTGCTGGCGGTATTTGCGTATCAGCGCGTTGTCCGGGATCTCGAGGCCGAGCAGGGGGTATCGGCCCTCCGGAAAGGACTCGATCTGGCTTACGGTAAATTGCGTCGTGGGCGGTTCGGCCGACGCGTAGAGACCGGCGGGCGAGAGCGTGGCGACGAAGCCAATCGCGGTCGCGAGGGCGATCGTTCGGCGAGCTTTCATATATTACAGTTTCTCCCCATAGTAGATACCGGCCCATTCCCAGCGGCCGTGTATCTCCGGGTCGGCGGGAAAGTCGACCTTTCGGAAATAGAGGTACCAGACGCTTACGTACTGGTTCCATCCGGAGGTACGCATGTAGGCTTCGTTCGGGTTCGACGAGGCGTCGAGCGCGTCGTTGTACTTGATGCGGTTTCCGCCCATGAAGTCGCGCATGTCGAAATCCGCCTGCGCGTTGTTGTCGCTCGATTCCTGCTTCCAGGACATCGCGAAAAAGTTGACCTTCGCGCGATACTTATCGAGTTTGTTGTAGTCGTAGGAGTCGATCGCCTTTTTGATCGCGAGCACGAGCTCGTCCAGGCTCTCGAAGGTCCAGTCCTTGGACGATGTGTCGTAATCGACGATTCGCTTGGCGTATTCGTAGGAGTCGGGGATTCCCGGGATCAGAATGTCGTAGCGACCGTAGGCCAGGAACTGCGCGTAGGTCTGGATCGCGAGATCCCATTCGCCAAGCTGCTCATAGGAGCGGGCCAGCATGAAGTAGGAGTAGCCAAGGTCAATATCCCGCGCGAAATGTGTTATAAGGTTGCTGTAGTACCGGATTTGAAGCTCCGGGGAATCGGTAATCTTGATGAGGCTGAGCAGGCACTGAAGGTGGATCGACTTTCCCTTGATCTCGAGGTCCGGGCAGTTTTCCACGACGCGCGCGAAATAAATCTCCGCGATCGGCGCGGAGCCCATCTTGAGATAGGTATTGGCGACGGTAAGGAGCCAGTAGGCGTTATAGGGGTCGTCCGGGTTCGAGGACACGGATTCGGTGAGGAAGAGGATAAGGCTCTCGTTCTTCCCCGCGGCGAGCAGGTTCTCGCAGATGCGGTTCATCAGCGCGAATCTCGTCTCGTTGTCGCATTTCCCGCGGGATAGCATCTCTACCAGCTGTTTTTGCTCGTTTTTCTTGGTTCCGAGGTCGGCGAGGAGATATCCCTTGGATCCCATCGAGCACCCGGTTGCCCCAATCGCGAACGAGAGGGCAATTGCGGCGCAAACGCTGTTTTTTTGCATGGTATGGATACTAGCACGCGCCGATTTGTATTGGCAAGCCGGGCATGTTTACGATAAAATACGATAAGCGAGAGGGGAAAACCGCGTGAGTCTTAAAAGCCTGCTTAAAAAAATTATCCTCAGGGTTTCCGACATTCTGCTTCCGGTAAGCATCGGTTTCGTCGCGGTGACGGTTACGCTGCTCATGCTCGGCGACCTTCGCCTTCCCTTGTTTCTCATCCCCTTAATATCGTTCGCCTCCGCGGGCATATTGCTTTCGGCCGGTATCCTCCTAAGGACTCATTCGCGTTTTGGCTTCGCCGCGACCTTCCTGGTCTTAACCGGCGTTCTGATGCTCCTCGTCGATGTCGGGGCCGTCTCCCTATCCCTTCGCGTCCTTTGGCCCGTCATGACCCTGTTCGTCGGCGCTTCGTTTCTCGCGTCCGGTTTTATGCGCTTTCACAGGCCCCGTGCCGTCTTCGTGACTCCCGCGATCGTGTTTATTTTCCTCGGCCTGATTTTTTTGCTCTTTTCCACGCGTTTGCTGCGCGTTTCCATACTTTCCGAGTATGTCTGGTGGTATCCCCTCGTGTTTCTCCCGGTGATCGCGTTCGTCGTCTGGTATATCCGCAGAAACGCGTATGGGAAGGCCCATGACTAGAAAAGCCCCCGCGCGGCTTTTTCTTCCCACCGCTCTGTGTCTGGCGCTGATCGGATGCGCCGGGTCTCCCGCGCCAATGCCTCGGGACGAGGTCGGTTCCGGGGAGGTCGCGCCCTCTGGAGACGCCGAGGTTACCCGCACGGCGAGGATTTCGGGAGAAGGGGTTCCCCTCGCGGTGCCTTCGCGGGATCAATTACTCAAGAATACCATAGATAGCGCCTCGCTCGCCGCGATGGAGATTGGTTCTCCGGACGCGATCAAGCTTGCCGTCGAGCGGATAAACGCCGATCCCCACGGTATGACCGACCAGAATCGGGCGATGCTCGCGGTTGGCGCCGAGCTTATGAGAATTCTATATCCCTTGGAGCCGGTTACCTGGGCGATGCCCTCGGTTCCCGAATCAAGCCCGTACATCGGCGCGATCAAGTCCGCGCGCATGGGCGTTTACGACTTTAATACCGGAAACGCCGATTTTCTTTCAATAGTCCTTCCCTCGCTCGTGCTCGCCGTTTCCGAAACCCCGGGAGAATACTACGCCGACGCGGAGGACGCCCTTCAGAAAGCGGCTTCGCGCAACCCAAAATCGGTGTTGCCACCCTATTTCATGGCGCTTCTTACGCGCCGGCAGGGTAAAAAGGACGCTTCCGGGGCTTGGTATGAAAAAGCCTGGAAGCTGGATAGCTCATGCTATCCGGCCGGCGTCGGCTATGCGCGTTACCTGCTGGACCGCGGTAACGGCCCGGCCTCGTATGCCGTCGCCCTCGCGCTCGCGTTCGTCGTCGCTCCGGCCCGCGCGGGCGCTGCG
>DAOPXQ010000287.1:0-3133 GCA_035352395.1 Treponemataceae bacterium
TCGGCGATGAACTCCGCCTTCCGCGCGAGGATTTCGTGCGGGTCCTCGACCTCGATCTGGCTAACCGAGAAGACGCAGCCGCCCTCCGTGTATTCCTTCATGTCCTGCAGGATCAGCTCGCTCGCGCCGCGGCCCGATACCTTGCTCGCCGCGGTCAGGAGTTCCTTCCCGAGCGCGTCGATGTCCAGGTTCGTGATGTTGGAGAGGTACTCCGCGGCCCCGCGGTCGAGGTTGGTCGTCGTGGCGGACTGGAGCGCGAGCGTGTCGGCGAGTATGCCGCACAGGAGAATCGACGCGATCTCCGCCCTAATCGGTATATGGCTTTCCTGATAGAGCGTGGTGATGATCGTGCTTGTCGCTCCAACCGGCTTGTTGATGAAGGTGATCGGGTAGCGCGTGGAGAGAGTGCCGAGCCGGTGGTGGTCTATGATCTCCAGGACGCGGTAGTGCTCGAGCCCCTCGATCGCCTGCGAGAGCTCGTTGTGGTCGACCATGATGACGTCGACGTTGGGCTCGCCGTAGAGGTCTCCCTCCGAGATGACGCCGATGACGCGATTATCGTCGTCGACGACGGGAAGGCTCTTGCCCGGGGCCGTCGTGAGGATCTGCGCGAGCTTTCGCGTTGTGTCCGCGAGCGTGACGGGCTTGACCGTGTCGTTCGACATGCAGGTGACGGGCATCGAGTAGATGATGAGGAGCGACGTGGACGCGGTGTCGTAAGGGCTGATCAGCACGGAAACGCCCTTCTTCTCGGCGAGCTCGCGGAGCTCCTTGTCTATCATCGTGCCGTTCGTGATGATGAGCGCGCGGACGCCTGCCTCGATTGACTGGCGGTAGATGTCGGCGCGGTTGCCCGATATGACGATCGTGTTCTCCGGGATGTGCGCCCCGAGGTGCTCAAGGAACGTGGCGGACTCGGCCGCCGCGATGATGATCGGGCTCTTGCGGATCTCCTTTTCGCGGCAGACGACGAGGGCCTGGGTATGCAGCACCGACGAGAGCAGTTCGATGCTCGTCTGGATGACGGTCTTCTGCTGCGGGTTGATCATCTTCAGGATCTTCTGGGCGAAGGAGCTGTAGTGGAGGAGCGAATGGTATCGCCCTTCCGCGTCGACGATCGGGAGGACGCGCACCTCGTTCTTTTCCAGGATTTGCATGGCCTCCCACAGGGAGGTACTGACCGGGATCGTGCGGATATTCGGGTTGTAGTGGTAGGCGACCTTGGGGACCAGGTCCGGCAGGAATTCCGGGAGCGGAACCTTGAACCGGTTGAATATGTACTCTGTTTGCGGGGTCGGCTTGCCGGCCCTCGCGGCGACGTAATTCTTGTTGCCCTGCGCCTGTTTGAGCGCCGCGTAGGCCGCGGCGGAAACCACGGAGTCGGTGTCGGGATTTCGGTGCCCGATCACGTATACCTTTTTATTCTGCTCTGCTTCTTCCATATCTTCCTTGATAAGGCTTTAGTATACACTATTTGGCCGTTTTGGGGTATGATCGGCCATCATGATACAGCTTGTGGCCTTTCTCGGAAATCTTGGCAAGCAGTACGCGGGCAACCGGCACAACGTGTCCTGGCAGTTCGCCGACTCGCTTGGCTTCGCCCCGTCCCTGTCCTGGCAGAGGAAATTCAAGGGACAATACGCTACCCTTAAGGTCGAGCTTGAGTCGGCCTCCGGCGCGCCGACCGGCGAACGTTCGGTCGTTCACCTAATCAAGCCCGAGACCTTCATGAACCTTTCGGGCGAGAGCATCGGCGAGGCGTGCGCCTTTTTCAAGCTGAAACCCGAGGAAGTGCTCGTCGTGCACGATGAGCTGGAGCTTCCGCTCGGCACGGTGAGCCTGAAATGGTCGGGCGGGCTCGGCGGGCACAATGGCCTCCGGTCGGCGAAGGCCGTCCTCGGCACGGCCGATTTTTGGCGGCTGCGGTTCGGTATCGGGCGTCCCGAGCATCCGGACGTCGCCGCGTACGTTCTTTCCGATTTTTCGGGCGACGAGCGGATCACGCTCGCGCAGACCTTTCCCTCCGCGGGCGAGCTGCTTACGCTCGCGCTCGCGCGGGGGCCTGAGCCGTTCCTGAAGGAATGGGCAAAAAAGCGCGTCGCGGACGCGCCCAAATGACGCGCGAGTCGGCTCGCGCAAGGAGATCGATATGACGCAGGGAACGCAAGAGGCCTTCGGGCGGCTTTACGAAACTATACAGCGACTTCGCGCGCCGGGCGGCTGTCCCTGGGACATCGAGCAGACCCCGCTGTCGCTCCGCGAGACTTTGATCGAGGAAGCCTACGAGACCGTCGAGGCGATCACCGAGGCGCACGCGGGCGACGAAAAGCCCGCCGCGAAAGACGCGAAAGACGCGAAAGACGCGCCTGAGGCGGACGCCAAGAAGCTCCGCGCGCACGTCTGCGAGGAAATCGGCGACGTGTTCCTGAACGCGACGATGCTCTCCTACATGTACGAGCAGGAAGGGTCCTTTACGGTGGAGGATTCCCTTAACGAGGTTTCCGACAAGCTGATTAGGCGCCATCCGCACGTTTTCGGCGAGACCGAGGGCTTCGCGGGGCCGGAATCCGGCGAGCGGACCGACACGGCGGAGAAGGTGCTCGCGCAGTGGGACGTGATCAAGCGCGGCGTAGAGGGCCGTAAGGGCGAGTCCGTGCTCGACGAGGTGTCCCGAGGGATGCCTGCGCTCGAGCGCGCGAACAAGCTGCAGAAGAAAGCCGCGAAGGCCGGTTTTGACTGGAATGACCTGGACGGCGTATGGCCGAAGATCGGCGAGGAGCTCGAGGAGCTCCGCGACGCGGTGGCGCAGGGCGACTCCGGCGCGATCGAGGAAGAGCTCGGCGACCTCTTGTTCTCCATCGTGAACGTTGCCCGGCACCTGAAGGTCGACCCGGGCGTCGCGCTGACCCGCACGAACGCGAAGTTTACCCGGCGCTTTAAGCACGTGGAAAAGTCGATGAAGGCCGCCGGAGTGCCGATGGACAAATCCCATTTTAAGGAAATGGATTCCTTTTGGGACGAGGCGAAGCGCGAGGAAAAGAAAGCCTAACGGTCGCGAGATCTAAAGGTCGCGCGATCTATAGATCGCGCGAGTACATGAGAATGTCTTCCGCGTGCCTGCGATAAAAGCCCG
>DAOPXQ010000288.1:0-3123 GCA_035352395.1 Treponemataceae bacterium
GTTCTTGGCACCGCTACCACCTTTCTTGCGTCCCATATCAATCCTCCAACAAATCTCTTAACTTAGCAAATCGCTCTTTGCACCCGCAATTCAACCGCGTCGGGGTATTCCCTCGCGAGGGAACCTAGTCCCTCAAGAAGGAAATCCGCCGCGTAGCGAAGGAAGGGGATATCCCCTTCCCGCAATGCCGTAACGCGGAATGCGAGCGATCCGCGACCGGCGGTATCCGCCGACGATTCAACGCCGTTGCTGGACAAAACCGCCAGGGTGGTCCGGAGAAGCACGGTAACGGCGGCGCACACGATGTCCTCGCCCCGCTTGCCCTTCCCCGCGTGTCCCGTTGCGGAGGCGGAAACGAGGTTTCCGCGATCGCCCAAGGATACGTCGACCGATATCACTTATGCCCCGACGATGCTCTCGACGGTGACGTAGGTATACTGCTGGCGATGGCCGATCGTCCGGTGATAGTCTTTCTTGCGCTTGTACTTGTAGACGATAACCTTGTCGTCCTTGAAGCTTTCGCCAACGACTACCTGAACCTTGGCTCCCTTTACATAGGGCGCTCCGACGGTGGTCTTTCCGTCATCGCTGACGAGAAGAACGGTGTCGATATCGATCTTGCTGCCCTTCTCGGCGTCGACGAGATCGACCTGGAGCTGGGCGCCTTTTTCGGCTTTGTACTGTTTGCCCTTATACTCGACGAGTGCGTACATCTTTAACCTCTAAAAAACCTAAATTTATCGCAACTCCGGAGCATTAACGGGTGTACGCCGGAGGCACTTTACAACACGTTCGATATTTATACCGCAAACCCTCGGAACGCGTCAAGACTCATACCATGTGCGAGAGACCGTCGATTTCGCGGGCCTGAGGAATCAGGGCAAGCCATTCCGGGCCTATCGATTCCAAACCATAGGCAACCCCGGCCGCGCCGCCCGCTATGGCGGCGGTAGAGACCGTATCGCCCCCAAGACTGACCGCCTCGACGAGGCACTCGGTAAATGACGCGCTATGCCCAAGGCTCCAGAGAACCGCCTCGAGGGTTTCGGCCGCATATTCGCCCGATCGGATCGAGTTCTTCGGGGCTCCGAGCACTCGACGGTCAAAAATCCTGAAATACGACGGAAATTCCCGTGCGTATACTTGATTATCGGACAGAGGAGCGATCTCGTCGGAGGCGAGCGCCAGGGCCTCGGATATCGATAAATCCCGATATAACCCGACGAGGAACTCCACGAAAATAACGCAAGCGAGGGTACATCTCGCCTGCTGGCCCTCAATCGCGCAAAAACGCTCGATATGTCGGAGCCTGAAACTGAACGAGCGCGAGTCCTTTAAGAGGTACGCGAGCGGCGCGATCCACGCAAGGGCCCCGTTCACGTTCCCGGGCATTACCGGGGACGGGCGATTTATCTGGGGAACGCGATCCGCGACGATGACCGGCGCATCCTGGCGCTCGCGTCCGCGCGTCCTAAGGACTCGTTCATGGCGAGAAGCGGGGATCGCGGGCATCCAGCACCCATTCCGCCGTAAGGCTCCCGCCTTTCGCATAAAGATATACTCGGAATCGCTCTCCAAGCCGAATTCGGCCAAGGTTTCCGCAAGGCAAAGCATCAGTGCGATAGGCCCGGTAAGCGAAAGGGATTTCATGTCGCCGACGTCCACGGGCAGGGCAACCTGATAACTTCCCCTCTTTTTTCCGACGAATTGAGATCCGATGGCGCCGCCGGCGGCGGCACCCAACAGCGAAGCGGTAAAACGGTCTTTCGCGGTCAAGGTATTCTCCGGTTTTGTTATTGTCGTTCAAACCGAAGTATATCCCTTTTTTGCGAGATCACAGTCCCCGCGGGATAAATATCCTACGGGAACGCGTTTCTCTTAGCGTGCCGCCTTCAGCGCCTCGTCGGCAAGGCTTAGCACTATCGGGCGAATCGTGGCCCCGGAGATCGCGTCCGCGATGCCGTTAGCGTTGACCTTGATTCGCTTTGGGTCTTGGGCCTTCACGATCGCTTCGGAAACCGCCTTGGACTGAACGTCCCATTCGCCTTTTTTTGCGGCCTTAGCCATTCCGTATCGACCCTCGACGGCCTCGACCAATTTCGATTTTTTCGAGGAATTCTTATACGTCCCATTCCAAAGGACGTCGACGACGGTACCGTTAACCACAGTCACGAGCGCGCTGTCCTTCCATCCCGTCTTCGGGTCGAACGCGGGCTGCTCGGCGTAAAACCATCCGTCTTTGCGGTACATTCCGGCGGGTACGGGCGATGCGGCCAAAGCCTTTTTCGCCAGGGCGAAAAATTCCGAAACGGACATCGTGGCTCCCGATATCGCGTCGGTTTTACCGTCCTTCGCAAAGCCGGACAACCCGACATTCTGCGTCTTCACGAGCCAGGCTTCGCAAGCCGCCGCTTGCTTATCCCAATCGCCCTGAGTCGCGGCCTTTGCCATGCCGTATTTACCGGCGGCGGCATAGCCCTTCTTGTCGGCTATGCCGGGCAAGTTCGATATTCCGTTCCAGGAAGCCTTTACGATCTTTCCGGACACCACTTCGATAATCACCTGGGATTTCCACCCGGTCTTGCCAAAACCCGCTTCCTGGGCAAAGTAAACGCCATCCTTCGCGCCGACGTCGGCAAAGGACGCGGCGGTCGCGATCAGGCCCAAAGCAAAAACAGCTGCGATAATCTTTCTCACGGCGAACCCCCTAACTCAAGCTTACTGCATTTATAACGATTACATCGTTTCCAGAAACGGAACGAGCACGAGATCCATCGCGCTCTTGAGGACGATCCTCGTCGCGCGGGCGAGCTCGAGCCGGGTACGCGCGAGATCGGGGCTGCCGGCCGCGAGAATCGGGCAATCATGGTAAAAGCGGCTAAAGCACTTGGACACGTCGTACAGGAACGCCGTAAGGGCGCTTGGGTCGCGGTTTTCCGCCGCGCGAGCGGCCTGCTTGGGATACTCGGCAAGCGTCTTCAGGAGCTCCCATTCCGCGTCGTGCGAAAGCAGGTCGGCGTTGACGGCGCCCCCGGCGAGGGACGGGTCGCTCTCCACCTTGCGCAGGATCGACGAGATGCGCGCGCCCATGTACTGAAGGTACGGACCGGTGTTTCCCTGGAA
>DAOPXQ010000289.1:0-3076 GCA_035352395.1 Treponemataceae bacterium
GGTTGGACAGCAGAATGAGCAGCTGGGAGGGCTCGATGAGCCCCATCGGTCCGCGATCGGCCACGACGAAAATGACGAATCCGAGCGCGAAGCCAAGGCCGTTCAGCGCGTATAGGATGCGCGAGAACCCGAGCATGCGTTTGCGGGTGCGTTCCGCCGTGTCGGGGTTTATCATCTCGCCCGCGCGTAGCTTGTTCAGCGTTTTTTCCAGGGGACGCGCGAAGAGGTACAATAGGCCGCCGCAGATAAGCATCGGTGGAATTACCGACACAAGCAAGAATTTCGTCACGCAAATGGGCATGTCCGCGAACGAGCTTAAACCGAGTATCGCGTTATCGCGGAAATACCCGATGATCTGCATGACGATGTAGACGCCAAGGATCATGCCAATCGAGGTTGATGCCACGCGGAGCGCTAGGTGTGATTTCTTCATGACCTTCCCTTGTTACGGCCGCGAAACGCGGTATGATAAGGGTAATTATAACATGGTTTCCGCCGAAATGCCGCGCGTAAATCGCGCGCGCAATTTGCCGCGCGAGAAGTACTGGGCGCGTTTATTCAGTATCGAAGGTCGTATCCCGCAAACGTCAGGCGAAGGCAGAAGTCGGATGCGCTTGGGGCGACGGGACGATCGATGTCCATTCGATATCCCACTCCGAGCTTCGCGACATAGTTCGCGTAATAAAGCGCGACGTTCCAAATCAGGTCGAGGTTAAAGTCGGCCTCTTTGATCCATCGCGCGCCGTTCGCGGTATCGGCTTCCATGAAGGTTTTCGCGCCAAGGCAGATTCCCGCCCGCTCGTTCATGATGAAAGACCTCGCGCGCTCGGGGCCGATGTCGAGCGAGGAAATTTCGAGGCCGAGCTCTCCGTGGAAGGGTGCCGCGCTGTCGCGTTCCCATCGTTCAACGTCGCGCGGAAGGAGATAGTGCGCGGCTCCCGATTCCAGATACGCGGCTTTTGCCCCGAGGCTTAATCTCATGCCGGGCGAGGCGAGCAGCTTGGCGTTCGCCTTCGCGAGGCATCCGGGCGCGATAGGCTCCGTGCCTTCCGGTTTTCGCAGCGCGCCCTCGACGGAAAGCGCGATTCCGCTCCCTCCAAGAAAGGCCGTTTGCGGGCTTTGGGCAAACACCGCGCCCGTAAGCCCGCCCGCGAGCGTGAACGCCCATTCGGGGCGAAAGGCCACGGAATCGGGGAACGTGAACGGTTCGGCGCTTTGGATTCGTTCGCGCGCCGCCGCGCTAGCCGTCGCCGATAGCGAGAACCCGGTTCCGTCGGTCGCGACGCGAAGGGCTATCGGTATCTCCGCCCCTACCGCGTAGAGTCGCGCCTGAACCCAAGTGATCGGTCCATCCCCCATGCCGTAATAGCTTTCGGCTATCGAGGCGCTGAGGGATAGGCTTGGGAGATTCACGTTGATCCCGAGGTTTCCGTCTAACTGCGCGTGCTCGGGGATATACCCCAGCCCGAGATTCCAAGTGAGCTCCTCGAGTTTCCCCGTACCGAAAGCGGACGCGCCGAAGTGCCCGCCTTCGGGCCCGTAGGCGAGCGAGGGCGCCCAGTAGATCGGGTACGGGACGTCGATATATCGTTTCGCCTGCGAGGCGAGGAATCCGTTTCGCGTTCGTCCTTTGAGGGACGCTTCGCGCGCGGCATTTTCAGCGAGCGCCTTGCCTTTCGCGCGATACGCTTCCCATATCCCGTCGCGTCGCGCGATCCAATCGGGCTTGAGCGACGCGAATCCGTCGACTCGCGCGCGCTTTATTCGATCCGCGCGGAGGCGCAGAATGGCGCGGCCATCGGTCGTGAAGCTAGAGTAGTAATAGCCGCCCTCGCCGTCGCCCGAGGGCGAAAACGCGGCGACCGCGTCGACGATCTCGCGATAGAAATCCTTCCCGTCGTAGCGATATACCTCGACGGTGTTTTCCCTGTCGGAGCTGAACGCGAGCGACCCGTCGTCGAGAAAGCGGGCGGCGAAGTCCATCGCGTCGTCTTTCGTTACGGCGGTAAAGGTATCGAGTTTCAGGTCGTACAGACCCACGTCGTAGGAGCAGTTTTCGCAATATGAAAGCGCGATTCTTTTACCGTCTCGCGAGACGCTCATCGACTCGACGCTGATCGAGTCGGGGATGGAAAGACGCCGCGCTTCGCCGGTCGCGGGATTTATCTCGACTGCGCGGTACATGTCCGATTCGCGGACAAGCGCGAAAAGCCTCGCGCCGTCCGGGCTGAGCGCGGGTGACGAATACCCTCGGCCCGGGACCTTCCGCAAGGTCTCGGCGCGCGCGGACTTGCCGTCGGGCGACCATCGCACCGCGCCGACGAAAAGCTCGTTCTCATTGGGCGCCTGATACAGATTCGACTTTGCCGGTTGATTCACGACGACCGCGACGGAGTTTCCGTCCGCGCTGACCGTCGCGTCGCCCGTGGCGATTCCCTCGAGCCGGATGAACGCGCCGTTTTCAGGTACCCAAAAACCGTACGAGGGCACGGCGTCGAGCGCGACCCTGGCATGGAAATATCCGCGGTCGGTAGGCGTAAGCGAAAGCCATTGCGGCTGGTATCGGCTGTCCTTTGGGGTTTGGATCTCGCCGCGGGGAAGCGCCCGCGCGAAGGCGTACCGCCGCTCGAGCCCCGCGCGGATCTCGCCCCATGCGATCTCGAAATCGACGCCGGTATAGCGCTTGAACGCGTCGCTTTCCAATTCCGCGAAGGATCGGTCGCGCTCGGCGAGAAGTCCCGCGAGCGCGTCGTCGCCGCGATTGTCCCGAAGCCATTCCTGGATGAGCATGCCCGAAAGGTAGACGCGCAAGACTCCGGGTTGCCGGAGGCTCGCGGTCGAGACCTTGTCATAATCCCACATGCGTCCCTCGAGGACGGCGGCCCTGAGGGGGAGCGTAGACCAGTCGCACATGCGGTACCCGTCGATGAAGCTCGTGCTTCCCTCAAGGGAAAGATCCGAGAGCGCGAGCGAGAGCCCGCGGTCAAAGTCCGGGCCGAAGAAGCCGACGATAGACGCGAGCGCGCCGCCCGTGCGCGATTCCGCCTGCAGGTAGTGCGTCAGTTCGTGCGTGAGC
>DAOPXQ010000290.1:0-3060 GCA_035352395.1 Treponemataceae bacterium
ACGGCTTCCACGGAACGAGTTTCCTCTACACCGCCAAGCGCGCGTCGGTAATCCTCGGGAAAAAGCCCGCGGACACGAACGTCATCATCGCCCATATCGGTAACGGCGCCTCCATGTGCTGCGTCAAGAACGGCAAGTGCTTCGACACCTCGATGGGAATCACCCCGCTCGAGGGCCTCGTGATGGGCACCCGCTCCGGCGACTGCGATCCCGCGCTCGCGTTCTACATGATGCGCAAGGCCAACCTGAGCGTTCAGGATATCGACACCGCGCTCAACAAGAAATCAGGACTCCTCGGCATCACCGGCAAGTACGTAGACCGCCGCGACGTCACCAAGGCGATGGAAGCGGGCGACAAGCGCGCCGAGCTCGCATTCAACATGGAAGTCTACCGCCTGCGGAAGTATATCGGTTCGTACATCGCCGCGATGGGCTCCACACCCGACGCGCTCGTGTTCACCGCGGGCGTCGGAGAGTTCGGCAAGCAGGTTCGCGAGGATGTCTGCAAGGGCCTTGAGCACCTCGGGATCAAGATCGACACCGCGAAAAACAACCTCGCGATGACGCGCAACGTGGAAACCTGCATCAGCGCCGCCGACTCCAAGATCAAGATCTTCGTCATCCCGACCGACGAGGAACTCGTGATGACCGAGGACGCGTACGCGCTCATGAAGGGAACCTACGACGTTCACACGAACTTCACCTATTCCTTCCAGTCGCCCGACTACGTAAACAAGGCGCGCGAGGAAGGCCTGAAGCGCGACCTCGAGAAGAATCCCAAGCTCGCGGACATTATCGTTCACATTCCCGGGAAAAAATAACCTTAGGCGGTTAGGAGAGCATCGAATGGACATTCTGGCGATCGGAAACGCCCTGCTCGACATCTTCTGGTTTACCGACGATGAGTCCGCGCTATCGCTCGGGCTCCATCCCAACCATTCGGCGCACGTCAAGCCGGGCAGGCTTGACGAACTCCTTCTCGCCGTCCAAAATCCCATTTTCGTATCGGGCGGCTCGGCGTCGAACGCGGCGAAGGCCGCCTCGGCGCTCGGGCTTACCACCACGTTCGTCGGCTGCGTGGGCACCGAAGACCGCGAGCGCGACCAATGGGCGCGCTCCTTCGAGGCGGATCTTTCCGCCTCCGGCGTGCGCTGCGCGCTCGAGAGCAAGACCGTCCCGACGGGCCGGTGCCTCGTCATCCGAATGCCCGGCGACCTTAAGTCCGTCGCGTGCTCGCCGTCCGCGGCCACCGGCTTCAGCCCGGAAAGCGTTCCGCCCGAATTCTTCTCCCAGGCGCGATGCGTACTCCTTGACGGTCAGGTACTCCGCAACGCGGAGGTTACCGAGCATATCGCCGTCCTCGCGCGGACGCACCGCGTACCGCTGGCTCTCGACATGGGCTCCGCGGACATAGCGCGTACGCACCCCGCCCGCGTGCTTGAGATCCTGAAGAAAAACGACGTGACCCTTTTCATGAACGCCGAAGAGGCAAGCGCTTTCGCCATGGCCCTTCGCGGGCTATTGCCGGAATGCGAGGCCTTTTGCGCGGCGCAGATAATCTCGCCGGAAAATTCCGGCAACCCGATCGATGCCGTCGATGCCGCGTTCGGCTGGCTAACCCGTGAGCACGCGGCGCATAAAAACGCGGAGCTGAACGGCGCGGATTTTCCCTGCATCGTCGAAAAGAGGGGACCGCTCGGCGCCCGCGCGTGGGTGGCGGGAAAAAGGCTCGACGCGGGAGTGACGGCGGTTGATAAACCCCTCGACGACACCGCGTGCGGCGACGTGTTCGACGGGGCCTTCGTCTCGGCGAGGCTCCGGGGAGCGGGGATCGACGCAGCGCTCGCGTTCGCGAACGAGGCGGCCGGAGCCGTACTCATGGCCCCCGGCTCCCGGCTCGATCCCGAGGCTTTCGCCGCGCTACGCGGCAAGCTCGCCGCGATGTCTCCGGCGAACTAATCCCCGCAATTCCACGCCCGCGGGGTAGACACTCGCCGGGAAAAACCCCGCGCGAGCTAAACCCACGAGCTAAACCCGCGAGCTAACCTCTCGCGAGAATCTCTTCCGCGAGCTTGTCGGCAGCGGGTTTACCGCACAGAATCGAGACTAATGTAAGCGCAAACTCTTCCGCGGTTCCCGGGGCCCGCGAGGTCACAAGGTTCCCGTCCACGACGACCCTATCGGAAAGATGCTTTCCGGGAAGGCCCTTTTCCATGCCGGGGAAACACGTCCATGTACGTCCGTCCAACATTCCCCACGCGCCGAGCGCGAGCGCGGGCGCGCCGCAGATCGCGCCGACGAGCCGCTTCTCCGCCATCATCCTTCCTATGAAATCCCGCAGGGCGGTGGAAGCCCCAAGGTTCTTGCTTCCCGGGCCGCCGCCCGGAAGGACGGCGAGGTCGGGCAAAGGGCCGGTGCGCGCGTCGGATAGAAGCGAGTCGCAGCTTACCGTGAGCCCTCGCGCGGAGACCGCCGCCTTGCCCGAAACCCCGACGACCGTTACCTTCGCGCCCGCCCGCCTCAGGCAGTCGATCGGCGTGATCGCCTCTATATCCTCAAACCCGTCGGCAAGAAAAACATACGCGGTTTTCATATTTCCCCCTGTATTACTCAAGCGATTTCGATATATACTATAGGCCATGAAACAAGTATTGTTAATAGACGAATCGGACGTGTTCCGCGATTACATAAAAGACAAACTCAGCGGTAAAAACGTGGCGGTCATCATCGGCGTCGGCCCGCTGGACAGCTTATCCAAGATGCGAACGATGCTGCCGGACCTCGTCATCATGGCGATGGGACCGAACGGGAAGGACACCCTTGACCTCCTCGAGAAAAAACGCAACGATGCGAACGCGCGCGACATACCGACCATCATACTCGCCCAGCAGGTCCTGAAGGGCGACCTGACCAAGCTTTCCGAATACGGCATCAAGAAGGTGCTTCCCAAGCCAATCAAGATAGACCAGCTGTTCGCCGCGATCACGGAGTACATCGGCGTCGATTTCGAGATCGACACCACGCCCTGCATCCTCGAGGCGCGCGTCAACGACAACATCA
>DAOPXQ010000291.1:0-3048 GCA_035352395.1 Treponemataceae bacterium
ACAATCCTGGCGGCCGGGGATACGCGAAAGCCTCGTGCGAACCTGGTGCGCGGCGCTCTGCGCGGAGATCGTCACGCGCTCCCACGGCGTGGCCGACTGGCGACTCGTGAACGGCTTCCTGGACGGGATCGCGGTAGCCGGGGACGACGAGTGCCGAATGGGGATACTCCGGTTTATCTGGAGAATACTCGCCGCGGCGGGGATCGCGCCGGACGTCTCGCGCTGCTCGCGCTGTGGCGCAACGCCCCAAAATACGGTACTATATTATTCGCCGCTCGACGATTCCTGCGCGTGCGAGCGCTGCGCGCGGCCCGAGGAACGGGGTTTCCCGCTTTCGGGCGAAGCGACCCGGTACCTTATGGCCATCGACGAACTTTCGCCCGGGGAGGTTCGCTCGATCCGCCTACCGGAAGGCGACTACGCCGATATCCGCGGGTTTCTCTTCTTTCTCGCGACGCGGATGATCGGGGGCGGGCTTAAGACGCTGGAAACCGGCGAGGGAATTATCTGACAAACTATCAACCGTCATACGGGAGGCTACTATGAGAGCTGTTGACATCATAATGAAGAAACGCGGCGGGCCGGCGGCCCCCAAAGGATCCGAGCTTTCGCGCGAGGAGATCGAATTCCTCATCGGCGGATACGTGCGCGGCGAGATCCCGGACTATCAGGTCTCGAGCTGGCTCATGTCGGTGTTCTTCAACGGCATGACCTTCGCCGAGACGGGGATCCTTACCGACGTAATGCTCAAGTCGGGGAGCGTCATAGACCTCTCCGGGATTCCCGGCCCCTTCGTCGACAAGCACTCCACGGGCGGCGTGGGCGACAAGATATCGCTTCCGCTCGCGCCGATCGTCGCGGCCGCGGGCGTCAAGGTCCCGATGATGAGCGGGCGCGCGCTCGGCCACACCGGCGGCACGCTCGACAAACTGGAATCGATCACCGGGTACCGCACCGCGCTCACCGTCCCCGAGTTTCGCCAATACATCTCCAAGACCGGCTTCGCGATGACGGGCCAAACGAAGGAGATCGTGCCGGCCGACAGGCTCCTCTACGCGCTCCGCGACGTAACCGGCACCGTGGAGTCCGTCCCGCTCATCACCGCGAGCATTCTTTCCAAGAAAGTGGCCGAGGGAGCCGACTCGCTCGTGTTCGACGTAAAGTGCGGCTCGGGCGCCTTCATGAAAAACCTCGAGGACGCGACGCGTCTCGCCGAAAGCCTCGTCGGCACCGGCAAGGCCATGGGCAAAAAGGTCGTCGCGCTGATCACGGAGATGTCCGACCCGCTCGGCGTCATGGTCGGCAACTTCCTCGAGATCGAGGAATCGATGGACATACTCGAGGGCAAGGGACCCGCCGACGTCACCGAGCTCACGCTCGCGTTCGCCGCCTGGATGATCGTTCTCGGCGGAAAGGCGAAAGGCTTCGACGAGGGCATGGCGATCGCAGAGCGCGCGGTCAAGTCCGGCCGCGCGATGGAACTGTTCATGGAAAACGTCGCGCTGCAGGGCGGCGACGCGAAAAAATTGCTCGCGGACCGCGGCGTCCGAAGGAGCCCGCACCGGGCCGCGCTCATCGCGGAGTCCGACGGGTTCATCGCGGGCGTCGACGCCTTTAAGATCGGCATCGCGGGCGTGTACCTCGGCGTCGGGCGAAACCGCACCGACGAGGCCGTCTGCCCGGAGGCCGGCATGATCATGCGCCTAAGGCGCGGCGACGCGGTGCGCAAGGGCGACGCGATACTTGAGCTTTACGGCAAGGACGAAGCCTCGCTCGCGCCCGCGCTCGCGCTGGCCCGCGAGGCGGTCTCGTACGCCAAGGCCGCTCCCGCATCGGGCAAACTCATACTCAAGGAAATCTCCTCCCTATGAAATGGAACAAGAAAGAAGTGGGCCGAGACCTCGTCAAGGAACTGACCGGACAGTACGGCTGCGACGCGCTCACCGCGTCGATCCTCGCGAGGCGCAACATCATCGACGGCAAGGACCTGCTATTCTATCTCGAGGATGACCTTCGATACCTTCATAACCCCTTTCTCTTCGCCGGCATGGAGGACGCGGTGGACCGCGTGCTCGACGCCAAGGACGAGGGCGAGAAGGTTCTCGTGTTCGGCGACCGCGACGTGGACGGGATCACGAGCACGACGCTGCTCGTCCAGGCGCTGACCGACCTCGGCCTCGACGTTACCTGGCGAGTCCCGACGGGCAACGACCCATACGGTCTCACGATCGAGGCGATCGACGAGCACGCCGCGAATTTCGGAAGCTTGATCATAACCGTCGACTGCGGTATCTCGTGCGTCGCGGAGATCGCGCACGCCGCGGAGAAGGGCATCGACGTCATCGTGCTAGACCACCATAACCCGCAGGAGGCAGTGCCCGCGGCCGTCGCTATCATCAACCCCAAGATGCCCGACTCGGAATACCCCTTCCGCGACCTCGCCGGCTGCGCGGTCACCTGGAAGTTCATCGGCGCGCTCCGCTTCGCGCAAAGCGACCTCTATAAACAGCAGATATGCCTCCTCAACGTCCGGCCCGCGAACGAGTCGTTCATCGTCGAGGCGATCAGGATAGTCAACATGACCGAGGTCTCGAGGATCTCGGAGACCATCGTTCCCGGCATGGTGTCGATCACCGAAACCCGGCTTCTCCCCTTTCTGCAGGGCCAGCAGATCTTCGTTTGGGACGCCGCGATGCAGACGAAGCAGCTTGAAAAGATTTTCGGAAAGGGCGTCGAGTTCAACTTCCTCGACATCGCCCCCGAAGTCGCCAAGGCGATACCAGCGGTCCGCGGCATGAGCCTTCTCAGGCTGAAGGACCTTTCGCGCGTCGCGCGTTATCAAGACAGGCCCGCCACCGAACTCGAGGGATTCCTCAATATCTTCATCACCTTCTCGCAGCGGCAGAACGCCGTGTACGGTCAGCGAGACGAGGAGGAACTTCAGCTCGTCGCGCTCGGGACGCTCGCGGACCTTATGCCGCTCAAGAACGAGAATCGCATCCTGGTGCGCAAGGGACTCGCCGCGATGAACGCGAAGCCGCGCGCCGG
>DAOPXQ010000292.1:0-3044 GCA_035352395.1 Treponemataceae bacterium
CCAAAATGGCGATATAACGTCCGTCTCGGAGAGAAAAAGGGCGTCGAGATACGTTTCTTGGAAGGCGAGCGCGGGGCGAACGAGGGCGTAGACCTTTTTTATGGATTGTATCTTGAGACAGCGAGCCGCGACGGGATCGCGATCCACTCAAGGGAATATTATCGCGACCTTATTCGCCGAATCGCGGGATCATCCCCGTTCGACAAACCGACCACGGTGCGCGTATACCTCGCCGAGCATGAGGGAACGACGCTCGCGTCGATCATCACGATCTTTTGCGGGCTTGAGTCGGTGTATCTCTACGGCGCTTCCTCTAACGAAAAAAGAAACCTCATGCCGGCGTACAGCCTGCAATGGCGGGCGATCCGCGACGCGAAGGCCCAGGGCTGCGAGCGATATGATTTTTACGGGATTCCACCGAAAGACGATCCGACGCACCCCATGTACGGACTATACCGCTTCAAGACGGGATTCGGCGGCTCGATCGTCCATCGCGTCGGGAGCTGGGACATTCCCCTAAGGCGCGTTCCGTACGGCGCCTACAGATTCGCCGAGGCGAGTCGCGCCTTCTGGTTTAAGAAAGTGCGAAAGCTCTTTAGGCGTTAAACTCGGTCGAAGCCATCAGGCGCACGCCCTGTTGGGAAACCTCGTCAATAAACTCCTTGCCCAGGTTCTCGAAGCCCGGAACGTTCGAGCTTACGTCGGTAAGCACGATTAGTTTGTCGGCGGGTATGCAGGTGATAAGGTCTCGTACGGTATTGGCGACGCAATGAGAAAGCGCCTCGCCGGCGATCAGGATGTTGTCCGCCGTCTTCAGCCGCTCGATCAGCGCGAAATTCGTTCGCGAAGCCGGATCCGCCGCGTCGGAAACCTCGGCGCGAATCGCGCTGTAATGCTCGGTCCGAACGTTGCTTCCTTTATAAGTATAGTCGACGATCCGCCCGGGAACGCCGTTTTCCCATTCAATAAGCGTCTTGAAAAGCTCTTCGTAGATGTCATGCCCGCGCGATCCGATCAGGCAATGCGGCGGCCATACGCAAAGATTATACTTTCCGGTCTTTTCCAGCGTGTTTATATACTCCGCCGCATAGTGCTGATACTGGGGAACGGAGGCGCGCCAGGCGCCGTCACGCACGAGGGCCGAGGTAATGATGGTGTAGGGAGCCGGATGCTTTCCCTCGCGATCGACCCAAAAAATCGGATGGGCTATGTGAAAGACGTGATGGGTATCCATCGTGACGTGTATGGCGCTAAGGCGCGCGTCGAGGCGTCGCACCATGGCGGAAAGCCGCGCGCAATCCTCGTCGGCCCCCGGTACGTAAAGAGTCCCGCTTTTGTCGCAGAAATCGTTTTGCGGATCAATTATAAGCAGTGTGTTGACCATGGCTCTTAGTTTAGCATAACCGGTCGCATTGTCAAGTCAGACCAATTCCTGTATACTTTTAAATCATGAATCTCGAAGCCTTTGTCCTTGGCTGCGGCGGAATGATGCCGTTGCCCTACCGCCACCTCACGTCCGTTTTGCTCAGAAGGGAAGGGGATCTCTTCCTTTTCGACGGCGGCGAAGGCACGCAGGTCTCCCTGAGGAAACTCAACCTCAAGTGGAAGAAAATCAACGCGATTTTCGTCAGCCACACCCATGCCGATCACGTAACCGGAATACCCGGCCTGTTAATGCTTTCGTCCCAGGTAGACCGCGACGACCCGCTCTATATCTTTGGCCCACCGAAAATCGCCGAGTACATTGAGACGAGCCGCAAGGTCCTGGACATGTACATTAACTATCAAATTATCGTGAAGGAAATCAACGAACCTGGCATCGTCTATTCGGGCGACGGTTTCGACGTCAGGGCCTTCCCGCTTCAACATACAAAAACCTGCGTAGGCTATACGCTCGAGGAACACCCAAGGCCGGGCGCGTTCTTCCCGGACAAGGCGCTTGAGCTGAACGTTCCCTGCGGACCCCTATGGTCGAAGTTGCAGGCGGGCGAGTCCGTTGTTTCGACCGACGGCGCCACGGTAAACCCGACCGACGTTCTCGGCGCACCGAGGAAGGGACGCAAGTTCAGTTTCGTCACAGACACGAAGTACTTACCGTCGATCGCGCCGGAGGTAGCCGGTTCTGACCTCCTCGTGTGCGAGGGGATGTTCGAGGAATCTCTCGCCGAGACCGCCGCGGAGAAAAAGCACATGACCGCGATACAGGCCGCAACCATCGCGCGCGACGCGAAGGTCAAGAAAATGGCCCTGATCCATTACAGTCCGCGGTATAACGACGCTGATCTTAAGATCCTTCTGACAGAGGCGAAGAGCGTCTTTCCGGGAACGATTCTCTCGAAGGATCGCCTGGTTTTGCCCATCGAGTACGAAGACTGACCGAATGATAGAGATTCGCGATCTCTCCAAGCGATACGGACCGATACATGCCCTCGACGGGGTTTCGTTTACCGTTCACAGGGGCAGCGTCACGTTTCTCCTTGGCCCCAACGGCGCCGGAAAATCGACTCTTCTGAATATTATCTGCGGCGTGCTCTCGCCCGATTCGGGCGAGGTATCCGTATGCGGTCATGACATGCTCGATGATCCCGCTCGCGCGAAAGATTCTCTCGGTTGCGTCTTCGAGGATTCGCCCTTATATTCCGACATGACCATCAGTGAACAGCTCGCGTTCACGGCGGCCGTTTTCGGAATGTGCGCTAAAGACGCCAACAGGGAGATCGAGCGAGTCCTCCAATTGTGCGACCTTGAGCAATGCGCCCGGCGCGGTATAGCGCATCTTTCCAGGGGAACTCGACAGCGCGTAAGCCTCGCGCAAGCGCTTGTTCACAATCCAAAGGCTCTCGTACTCGATGAGCCCGCGAGCGGGCTCGATCCCTTGCAGGGCGATTCGTTTCTCCGCGCTCTATCGTCGATATCCCGCAAAACGGCCATCCTGTATTCTACGCATTCGCTCAACGAAGTCGAATCTATCGGAACGAACGTGATAATCCTCCATGAGGGGAAAGCCATTGAATCGGGCAATATAAAAGACATACTTGAACGAA
>DAOPXQ010000293.1:0-3038 GCA_035352395.1 Treponemataceae bacterium
GGTTTTTTCGGGATGATCAAGGCGGAAGTCTCACAGCAGATGACGGACCTTAAGAATCGCTTTGAATCGCAACTCGCGTTGCTTCAGCAAATCGGAAAGAACATGGGCGACCTAAAAAAAGTGATGGGGTCCGATTTCTCGAGGATATCCGCACGGTATGGCGACATCTTTAAGGAACTCGACAGCGAATGCTACCGAAGGATCTACGCCCTTGACTCGACGGCGTTCAGCCTATCGGGACCCGTTCTTGCCGAGCAAATCTCGGGAACCAGGCTGTCACAGGGCGGAGCCGTACTCAGCTATAACTCCGATATTCAATCGGCCCACGACAACCTTGTCTCCTCGCGCATGAGGAAGATGGCATCGTCCCTCGTCTCGGGAATAAAGGGCTATTTGCTTGAGGAGAAGACGCTCAACAACGCTTGCGAGTCAATAACGTTCAACCGAGAGTCGGAGGAAAGCCAGACCTACTTCCTTCCCTTCCTAATCCTTGAGAAGAACCGCATAGATTCAGGAGATCCGTCCGCCGAAACCACGGTAAGCCCCCCAGAATCGATGAAGGAAGGCACGACGGCGAATATCGCCGACAAGATTATCAAGGAATCCGAATCCGGGCTGTTTCGGTGGGTTCCGATGAACGACGAGGAAAGATCGGGTATTTCGTCCAGAATTTCCGAATTGATGGAATCCTCGCCCGAGGATTCGACGCCGGAGCGCAAACGAGAGCAAGAACTGATGATGGCTCTCTGGGAGAGCTCAAGGCCCTGCACGCTAGAGATGACTCGATAATAAACAAACAGGAGCATAGCATGAAAGAAATGACCGAAATCAGAATTGGCGACGACAGGCTCGCTTTGCAGGATAATCTCGTTAAGACAGGGATTATTCCCAAGTCATCGAAGGAACTAGAGCGGTCGGTAACCATTCAGGGAAACGTTATCCTTGAAGGCGCCGTCTATGGGAAAAACATCATCATCGAGAACGGCCCCGCGACCTTCCAGGGAGCCGTTTACGCGCACAATGAGCTTCATATCCAATCCGACGCCACAGGCAGCCTCAAGTTCATGAAGGCGGTCGGCAGTACCGCGAGTATCGTGGGCATCGCCAATTCGGCACGGCCCCATTTCGGCGCCGATATAAACTCAAAGTCCGTAAGGCTTAAAAACGCGTTCGTCGCGGCATCGATATTCGGGGACGAGGTATCTCTCGACAATTGCGTTGTCCTTGGCGGGGTATTCGCGACGAAGAAACTCACGGTGCAAAACTGCATCGTCGGCACCTTCAATAGCCCGGAAGTCAGCGCCGGAGGAATCAATTACCTGCTTTATCCCACGGCTTTTTCCGTAGAGCCTATCTCGTCTTTGCCCGGAACGGAATTCTTTAACTTGTCGATCGCGGATCTCGGCTCCCTATACAAGGAGCAAAAGGAAAAACCGATGACGGGAAAGATCAGGCTCGATATCAAGAAGGACTCTCAGCGAACGGTATTGATCGACGCTGAAAAGAACTCAATCCTGGTCAACAGCTATTCCGTGTCCGGAAAAGTCCTTATTCTCGACATGCTCGACATCGAGAAAATGGAAAACCATTTCCTCCTGAACGCCGCAAGCCTGGGCTCGCAGCTTCTTAAGACTTATTCCTTCCCCGAATCGTCCGCGCCGGAATTAACGCTCGAGAACATCTCTGAGTTCTTTTTCAAGATTCTCGATGGCAGAATTCAGGTTCAGAACGTCGACGGTTCGATATCGATGGATGAACTGAAGAAGCTATACAATTAAAGAAAATTCTCATTTCGAAAGCGCCGCCCCTCTACCTTCCTTCGGGAAGACTGTAAGGGGCGGGGCGGAGATGCATCATGATGCAACAGATAGGAAGAGCGCGATTTATTAGGCTAAGGGAAAGAAGGATCCTCACGAGTAACTCGAGATCAATTCTGTGAGCAAGTTCAAGAGTCTGCAATTCAATCCCACAAATTCATCCAGTACTTGCCCATCAACTCAAATCCGCGCTGAGCCTTGCGCATATTCGCCTCTGAAGTCGCTCTGTCATATTTTGTTTTTCCGTATCGCGGATCGTTCGTCGCCTGAGCGAAACGGTGACAATAAATCTGAAAAGCGCATGCCTTCTTCCTTACTTCTTCCACTCGACGTGTTTCTTCCCGAATGCCGTTCTCCTTACCGTCTCATGGTCGATAGTGTCGTAATCCTCGATTCGTTCGGGAAGTTGGCTTTGCGCGAGGATGCCGAGTTCCCGCGCGGGAAGGATCGCGTCCGCGAAGACGAAGTACGAAAGCCCGTCGTCGTCAAGGTCATCGAAGTTTTGCGGGAACGCGCGCCTGTATGCTGCGCATAGCTCGTCGATTTCGATCGAATCGCTTTCGCTGCGTGCGATCAGGCGAAGCGCGAAGAGCGTCCATTCCCCGGCCCCGTCCATCATCCGATCGTTCACCAGATGTTCGGTATCGTTATAAAGATCGATCATGGCCGCGAAAAGCTCGCGATAGAGCGTTTTCCAATCCTCGCGAGCGAGGATTGCGCAACCCTTTTCGGTAATGCAGAGCTTCGACGATTTCGCTTCGGCGAACCCCGCGAGGCTCACGCAGGTGCGGAAACGGACGAGCGGGATAAAGCCTGACTCCGATTTCGGTCTCATGATCTCGCGTACGCGCGGCGATTCCTCGAGCGCGAAGGCCTCGTCGAACCACCGTCCGGCCGCCTCGGGCGCGAGGTATCTACTCGCGGTCATGCGGATCGGGCCGCGCTCTAGCTCGCGGAGGAGCGCGATAGCGGCGCGAAGGACCGGTACGCCGCGCGTCTCTTCCGACGATATCGGGCCCGTGATCGTTACGAGCCTCTCGATGGTCTTCCGCTGGTCGGTGAACATGATATGGATATCCTCGGGGGAAAGCCCCGCGAAATCGGCGATCGGCTGACTGTTTGTTATCGCCATGTAGGAGTCAAGAAACGCCTGGAAGTCCTCCGCAGATTTGAACTCCCGATCGCCCGCGATTCGGCGCATGTCGTTAAGCGCGTCCGTCG
>DAOPXQ010000294.1:0-3028 GCA_035352395.1 Treponemataceae bacterium
ACTTAACCCGAACGGGATACTTTACTTCTCGACGAATTCCCAGCGTCTGAAATTCGACCCTGCACTGATCGGCTGCGCCGCCGCCCGCGAAGGCACGCGAATCGAGGACCTCTCCGACGCATCCATCCCCGAGGACTTCCGCAACCGCAACGTCCATCGGCTCTGGAAAATCACCCTCTAACGAATAAACTACCAACAAAATAAAAAAGGCCGCCAGCATCCTAAATGCCGGCGGCCGCGAGCGTCTTGCCCTTCGGGCGGCCGCCCCGTGGGGCGGTCACGCTCTGTTACTTACCGTAGTAAGCTTTCTTGTACATATCGCTTATCTCGCGAATCAGCGGATACCGGGGGTTACCGCCGGTGCACTGATCGTCGAAAGCCATTTCGGATAGCTCATCGAGGTGGGCGATGAACTCCTTCTCATCGATTCCGGTTTCCTTCAGGGTCGCCGGGATCTCGCACTTCGCCTTGAGCTCCTCGATCGCCGCGATCAGGCGCTCCACCTTCTCGGGGCCGGTCTTTCCGCCGAGCCCAAGGTAGTCCGCGATCCTCGCGTAGCGGTCGATGGCGACCGGGTACTTGTACTGCGGGAACGCGGCCTGCTTCGTCGGGGCGTCGACGGCGTTAAACCTGATGACCTCGTTAAGGAGCATCGCGTTGGCGAGCCCGTGCGGGACATGGTACATGGAGCCGAGCTTGTGCGCCATCGAGTGGCACACGCCGAGGAACGCGTTGGCGAAGGCCATACCGGCCATCGTGGAGGCATACGCCATCTTCTCGCGGGCCTTGGGGTTCGCGGCGCCTTCCGTATAAGAAGCGGGCAGGTACTTGAAGACAAGTCGGATCGCCTCGAGCGCGAGCCCGTTGGTATAGTCGGTCGCCATAACGGAGACGTAGGCCTCGATCGCGTGAACGAGCGCGTCGATTCCCGAATAAGCCGTCAGCTTCTTCGGCATGTTGATCACGAAATCGAGGTCGATGATCGCCATGTTCGGCGTCAGCGCGTAGTCCGCGATCGGGTATTTCGCGCCGGTCTTGTCGTCGGTGACGACCGCGAACGGGGTGACCTCGGAACCGGTGCCGCTCGTCGTCGGGATCGCGACGAAGTAGGCCTTCTTGCCCATCTCCGGGAACTTGAAGATTCTCTTGCGGATGTCCATGAAGCGCATCGCGAGGTCCTTGAAGTTCAGGTTCGGCTGCTCGTACATGAGCCACATGATCTTCGCGGCGTCGATCGGGCTTCCGCCGCCGATCGCGATGATCGTGTCCGGCTTAAAGTTGTTCAGGGCGTCGAGTCCCTTATAGATCGTGGTAAGGTCCGGGTCGGGCTTGACCTCGGAGAAGCACTCGCACTGGATGCCAAGGCGCTCAAGAACTTTCTCGACCTTATCGACGTATCCCGCGCCGTAGAGGTAGCTGTCGGTCACGATGAAAGCGCGCTTCTTTCCCTGAAGGTCCTTGAGGCCCTCCACGATCGCGTTCTGCTTAAAGTAAATCTTCGACGGTACCTGGAACCAGAGCATGTTTTCCCTCCGCGTGGCTACGGTCTTCGTGTTCAAAAGGTGCTTGACGCCCACGTTCTCGCTGATCGCGTTTCCGCCCCAGCTTCCGCAACCGAGGGTCAGCGACGGCTCGAGCCTGAAGTTATAGATATCGCCGATGGCGCCCTGGCTCGCGGGCATGTTCACGAGAACGCGCCCGGTCTTCATCATCGCGCCGTAGCGGTGGATGCGATCCTGGTTCGCCTGATTGGTATAGAGTACCGCGGTGTGGCCCATTCCCTCGAGCTCGATCTGCTCGCGGGCGATCCGGAGCGCGTCCTCGAAGTCCTTGGCCTTGAACATCGCGAGCACGGGAGACAGTTTCTCGTGGGCGAAGGGCTCCTCGCGGGAAATCCCCTTGGTCTCGCCGATAAGGATCTTCGCGGTCTCGGGTACCTTTACCCCCGCCATCGCCGCGATTTTATACGCCGGCTGACCGACGATGTCCGCGTTGACGCGTCCGTTCTTCATGATGACGGCGCCGACCTTTTCCTTCTCCGCCGCGCTGAGGATATACGCGCCGCGAAGCGCGAACTCTTTCTTGACCGCGTCGTACACGTCGGCTACGACGATAACGGACTGCTCGCTCGCGCAGATCATGCCGTTGTCGAACGACTTGCTCAGGAGCACGGAGTTGACGGCCATCTTCACGTGGCTCGTCTCGTCGATGATGGCGGGCGTATTGCCGGCGCCGACGCCGATCGCGGGCTTACCGGAGGAGTACGCGGCCTTGACCATCGCGGGTCCGCCGGTCGCGAGCGTCAGGTTGACGTTCGGGTGCTGCATAAGGGCGGCGGAAAGCTCTACCGTCGGCTCGTCGATCCAGCCGATTATGTTCGCCGGCGCTCCCGCCGCGACTGCGGCCTCGAGCACGATCCTCGCCGCCTCGATGGTGCATTTTTTAGCCCTGGGGTGCGGCGAGAAGATGATCGCGTTGCGGGTCTTCAGGGTGATAAGGCTCTTGAAGATCGCGGTCGACGTGGGATTGGTCGTCGGGACGACGCCCGCGATGATCCCGATCGGTTCGGCGATCTTGATGATGCCCGCATCCTCGTCTTCCTCGATGACCCCGCAGGTCTTCATGGTAGAGTATTTATTGTAAATGAATTCGGACGCGAAATGGTTCTTGATTACCTTGTCCTCGAGAATACCCATGCCGGTTTCCTCGACGGCGAGCTTGGCGAGCCTGATGCGGTTTTCGTTAGCCGCCTGAGCCGCGTGCCTGAAGATGATGTCGACTTGTTCCTGCGAGAACTCGGCGAATTTCTTCTGCGCCGCCTGAACCTGCTTTACCAGTTCGTTCAAGTCTTCGACTGTTTTGACGATCATGTTGTCTCCTTCGGAATTGACGGGGTAACTTGCCATGCGCAGCTTATGGCTTGCGGCTTGTTATCCCTTCGTCGATCCTTACGAGACTTAATATGATAAATTTTTATCTTTATGTCAATATGTCGTGCTTATTTTATCTATATTATTTTCGTCTTTTT
>DAOPXQ010000295.1:0-2979 GCA_035352395.1 Treponemataceae bacterium
ATCGTCCGCTCGAGGGTCTGCACGAGGACGTATTCTCCCTGCATCTTCGCCTCGCCGGTGCCGAACGACGTGATCTTCGCTATCAGTTCGCTGAAACCGTCCTTGATCCTCATGAGCTTGTCGAGCTCGACCGTGACGTGGAGCACGTCCTCGAAGGACACTTCCCTGTCGCCGTCGCGCATGGCCCGGATCTCGTCCTCGAGCGCGTGGAGTTTCGTGCTGAAACTCTTGAGCCCAAGGATCACCGCGTTGGACTTCATCGCGTGGACTGACTGATAGATGTCGACCATGACGTCGTGCGACGAGCGGTCGTTGTCCTTCAGGATATCGTTGATTCGCTCGAACTCGTATTCGGTGTCCTCGATGAAATCGTTGAGGACGCGGGGCTCGACGTGGATAACCTCGAACAGCGAGCGCATCTCGTCCTGGCGCTTGCCTTCCTCGGCCTCGAGCTGGGTCTGCAGCTCGACCTCGCGCGTCACGTTCTGCACGGTGCCGAGCACGTATACCTTACCGTCGTCGCGCTGGATCGGCGCGAAGGTGCAGCGAAGCACCTTCCGCTCGTCGGTCGCGCCGTGAACGTAGGTAAACTGATGCAGGGGATTGATGTCCTCGAGCATCTGCGCGTCGTAGGACCGGTTGAACACCATCGTGAAATAATCCATGAGCGTCTCGCGCTCGCGCTGCTGGATCGAGCTGTTGAGCAGGTCCAGGAAATTGCGGTGCTGCATGTTCGTCTCGGAGAGGATTTCCTCGAGGGCCTTGGAGTACAGCGGCTGGATCGCGTACGAGGAATCCATCATGAAAAGGCCGACCTTCAGGTTGTCCTTCATCGTCGCGATCTCGTCGCGCTCGGCCTTGAGCGACCGGGTAAGGCGCGCGACCCACTTATCCTTGGTGATCTTGGTAATCTCGTACATGACCGTGATCGAGAGGACGAGAACGTACACGCCGACGGCGCGATAGGCGAACTGCCGCTCGAATACCACCGGGGAGAATCCGGGGAGGAACATCGTAAGCGCCATGATGGCCAAGAGGACGCCTGAAAGCGCGAGTCCTAAGTTCATCCCGAGAAGAAAAATCGCCATCATGGGGAACGAATAGGCCCACAGGATGCCCGAGCCCTGCGCTCCGCCAGACTGGGTGAAGAACGAGCAGAGAAACAGGAACGGGATGACCGTGAGGAGACCCGACACGACGAACGGCGCGTTCGTACGAAGGACGACGAAGGCGGTCACGGCCGCCGTTCCCATGAGGATATCCGCGAGCCCCATGATGGTCTGGCCGTGTAGGAGATTATTCACGCCGAACGCGAACAGAAACGTACCGCCGAAGAAAATGAGGAAGTTAAGGAGGATATACCGAATCAAGGTATCCATCTGCGACTCGTCCCTTCCGTTAAGGGACTTGCCGCTCGTCATGACGTTAGTGAACAGGTTTACTTTTTTTTTCGTCTCGGACATATCACACCCCGCTTGAGGAATCTATCGCCACCGAAAGGCAGAAGGTCTCGGTCTCGAAAATCTTGAAAGGAATGCAGATGATGCGGGCCTGCTCGTTCGGCCACATGATCGTATGGCCCTTGCCCCGGACGATCGTCGGCAGCGAGATGACGAGCCTGAAGGATTCCTCGAGCCCGCGCTTCGCGTTTCCGGCGATGATGTTGATGATCTCGCCGATCGCGTCCACGACCTCGTCGTCCAGGTCCTTATGCTCGGTGCCTGTAAGCGCGTTCGTCAGCTTGAGGGATAGCTCCCTCTTCATGGAGATGACGACCGCGCCGCGGGCCTCGCCCGTCAGCCCTATGACCGCGGAGATATCCCACTCGTGGGGGTCGTTCTTGTCTACGAAATAGGGCCGCCCGGTAACGAGCTCGGCGCCGATAAAATCCTTGAAGACGGAGACGCAAACGTCAATGAAAGGTTGAATATACTTTTCCATACGCTACTCCCTAAAAGTTGATTTTAGAAATCTTTTCCCGGAAATTCTTTTCATTGACGGGTTTGATGATATAGTCGGTCGCGCCGTTCTTGAGGGCCTCGATGACGTTGTACCTGGCCGCCTCGCTCGTCACCATGATGACGGGCAACGCCTTGTATTTTTCCTTCGACCTAATCGTCTTAAGGAGGTCGAGCCCGGAGAGCTCGGGCATGTTCCAGTCGAGAAGGACAAGGTCGATCTGCTGTGACTCCAATTGCTGGAAAGCTTCCTTTCCGTTTCCCGCCTCTACGAATTGGCAAGGAATATTCATGCTGGTAAACGTGTTTTTAACGATGTTCCGCATTATTCGGGAATCATCGACGACAAGGACAGTTTTCATACCGCTGCAGCCCCCAACTTGATATAGATTGATATTTGAGGGTTATTATATCGTATATACACCAAAAAAAAAGGAAAAATCGCGTTTTTGGAGAAAATGGGGGACAATTATTACAAACGAAAGAGCTTCCGCAACGTCGTTTTACGCATCACCCGGTAATGCAGGTAGAAGAAGAGCCCCGCGACCGGGATTACCGACATAATCACCACGCTGGACCAAGTCAGGGCAACCGTCCCCCGGAAAAAATGAGTAAGCGCCATATCGGTACCCACGCAGAAAACGCCGACCGCGGCGAGGACGATGCCGATCGTGTTTAGGCCCTTCTTCTTCTGGATCGCTATCAACACATACGAGGAAACGATAGCCGCCATCAGCAGCAAGGTGACCGGAAGCCCGACCGGCAGATACCAGGTCAGGTTCCCGGCGAAAAGGCCCCAGAGAAACGGCACGACCATTAGGGAGGGAACCAGGACCGCGGCGACGAGGGCGGGATGCTTCCATAAAATGAGCGGCATCGAGATAGAGAGCCACAGGGTCGCGAGCGATAATAAGACGAAACTTGACCACGTAAGCGAATGGAAAAAGACCAGATCCACCGCGACGCATACCGCGAGTATGATCCCGAAGCTCACGGAAAGGAGCTCCACCGTCATGATGCG
>DAOPXQ010000296.1:0-2937 GCA_035352395.1 Treponemataceae bacterium
CCTTCCACGGGATGCCCTCGCCGCGGTCGAGCTCGAGGATCCACTCGGCGACGTTATCGAGGAAGTAGCGGTCATGGGTGACGGCGATGATCGTGCCGGCATACTCGTGAAGGTGGCGCTCGAGCCAGGCGATGGTCTCCGCGTCGAGGTGGTTGGTAGGTTCGTCGAGGAGGAGGATGTCCGGCTTCTGAAGGAGAAGGCGGCACAGGGCCACGCGGCGGCGCTCGCCTCCGGAGAGCACGTCGACGATCTGGTCGGCGGGCGGGCAGCGGAGCGCTTCCATGGCGAGGTCGAGTTGGCTGTCGAGCTCCCATGCGTTGCAGGCGTCGAGCTTTTCCTGAACCTTCGCCTGGCGGTCCATGAGTTTATCCATATCCGCGTCCGGGTCGCCGAAGGCTTCGTTGATCGAGTCGAACTCCGCGAGGAGGTCGGTGATCTCCTTTACTCCCTCGGCCACGACCTCTTTGACGGTCTTGCCGGGCTCAAGGTGCGGTTCCTGTTGCAGGTAGCCGATCGAGTAGCCGGGAGCGCACGAGGTCTCGCCCGCGAATTCGGTGTCGACCCCCGCGAGGATCTTGAGGAGGCTCGATTTTCCCGAGCCGTTAAGGCCGAGGACGCCGATCTTGGCGCCGTAAAAATACGAGAGACTGATGTCCTTCAGCACCTGCTTGGTGCCGTGACTCTTGGACACGCGGTCCATCGTGTAAATGATTTTCTTGTCGTCGAATGTCTTTGCCATTGCGCACAGTATACCCGATTCGCGCCGTTTAGCCTATCGAACGGGCGCCTGGAGTCCATCTCAAAAAATAAAAAAGCCCTCGCGCGCGAGGGCTTTTTGAAGTATAGAGAGTCTTACTTAGCGGTCGGGGTATCAGTGCTTCCTACCTTGAAGAACACCGCCTTTCCGAAGACCGCGGGGTTCATGTAAGAGGAATCGCTCTTGTCCAGTTTGCTCCAGATGAGTTTGCAGTCTCGGTCTTTATCCGTCGCTCCGTTGGCATGCGCCTGGAATCCGACGGTGAGCCCATGCTCGGCCTTGACGTTTCCGAGCGGTACGGATGCCTCAAAAGCCCAACCGTCGGCGGTTTTGACCACGGTTCCGACGATCTTGATCGTATTGCTGTTGGTTCCGAAAACCGAAAGCGCCGAGCCGGGTTTGTTGCCGATATTCACGGCGCCGACGCAAAGCTGGAAGATCCCGGGCGCGTAAGCCTTTGCGGCGAGATTGCCGCTGAGGTTGAAGTAAAATTCTAGGGAATCCTCGTTGTAGAACTCTTTTCCGTGCTTTCCGGCGATAATCTTTGAATCCTTGCAGTGCATATATACGTACAAATTGGTCGCGTCGGACGCGACCGAGAAATCGAAGTCCTTTGTCTGCGTGGAGATCGGGCTTTTCTTGACGCCGGTACTGACGACTTGCTTGGGAATGCCCGCCCAATCGTCGAAATTGCCGTCGAGGGTAATGGCTACGGGGTAGGCGATATAGACCACTTCGCCTGGAATCTGGTCGGGTGCCTTATTTTGGGCAATGACGGGGAACGCGCACGCTAGGGAAATGGCCGCTAGAATGAAAAGAGACTTGGTTTTCATCGAGATCCTCCTTGAAGGAGTGTAAACCCGGGTTTTTACCCTGACAAGGAAAAACCGATCCGATGTATTTCGCGGTTACGCGCCGTTCAGGGCTTCGCGAAGATGAACCAGTTCGTCGCTTGAAAGGATTCGCGAAAGGAGCACGAGCCCGAGGTTTTCGTCGCCCTCGTTGGACATCCCGGGGACGGAAAATAGGTTGTGCATGAAAAGGCCGGCGGCGCCGGCGCACACGGCGTTTTCGCCATGGGGCGAGTAGAGTATCTCGCACGCCCTCGGTATCTGATACAGGCTGTTGCGGCGTATCTCCGCGGTCAGTTTGTCGGTTAGTAGGCTCGCGTGATCGGCGAAGTCGCCGGCGACGAGGATTCGGTTTACGTCGAGGACGTTGACGAGAAGCGAGACGTTATACCCGAGCTCGCCGAATACCTTGCCAAGGGTGTCGGCGTCGCCGGGGAGTAGGGCCGCCTGTTCGTCCGTTATGGAGAATTGCGAGCGGCTGGGGCGGGAATGGTCGTACAAAAGGCTTCGAAATTCGCCGGCGTTGCAGTTGTCGCCGGGCATGACTCTGCGGTTCACGGATATGCCCATACCGACGGCCACGCCGGGGCGGCTTCCCTCCGCGACGTCCACGTTTCGGAATTCCCCGAGTATCGCTATGAAGTTACCCGATTTTAAGGTATCGCCGAAGGCAATCTCGCCCCAGCAACAGCAGTTGGCGTCGTTTTCCACGAAAGCGGGGAGCCCGGCGCCCTCCGCGACGCGGTCGCGCAAGGCGAGCGGGCTGGTGATCCCAAGCGGGTATGAATAGATAATCTCGCCTGTCTCTTGATTTACGCTTCCGGAAAGCCCGATGCCGATTCCGATGATCCTTCGCCCAGCCGCGCTTTCGCGCCGATTAACGGCCCGGAACAGCGCGAGCGCCGCCTCGTCAACGCGGGTTTCGGCACCGCCGAACGGGGTGGCTCCGGAATCCAATTCGGCGCCGCATAGGTCCATGAGCGTCCATCGGATCGTTTGGGTTTGGATTTCCATTCCCAGCACGCAGCCGAAGGAGGGGTCGATCTCGAGCCCGATCGCCATGCGCCCGGACCCGGGTTTTCCCCTGAACTTGCCCGTTTCGCGAACGATGCCGCACGCGATCATGGCGCGCACGGCCTTCGTCAGCGTCGACCGGTCAAGTTCAAGGTCTCTTGCGGCCGCGATCCTGCTGATTCCGCCGTTAAGGCGGATATGCCGCAGGATTCGCGAAAAGTTGATTTCATGAAGGCGTGTCTTGGTGATCACGCCTTATTGTTACCGATAAACCCGCACGTAATCAACCTGCATCTCGGCGGATTTCATCGCGGG